>JBDSIN010000209.1:0-3604 GCA_039917955.1 Candidatus Limnocylindria bacterium | reverse complement strand
AGCGGCGCCACCACGGCGCATCCGGGGCATTGGAAGTCGGCGAATTCGACCACCTCGACTGCGCCGCTGCCGAGCCTTGGACTCCCTGCAGGCGCCAGGCTCGAGCCGTTGGATGGTCCCACCGGCGCGCCTCCCGCCGCACCACCGATCAGCAGGAGCACCACGACACTGGCGGTCGCCCCACTGCCGAGCAGGCCGGTGCGCCGCAGCCCGGCTCGATCCGCGTCGAGAGCCCGAGCCACCTGTTGTCGGGCACGGCCCGAGCGGGCGTCGGTCGCTTCAGCGTCGTCCCGGCGCGCCAGCGCCAGCGCGGCAACCAACAGGACGAGGCTGGCCGCGGCCTGCACCAGGCACCAGCTGCAGAACGCGCGGATCACGAACAGCTCGATCCCGGTGAGGAGCATCGAGGCCGCGGCGCCCGCAGTCGCAGCAACGGCGAGCACCGTCGTCGGTGGCAGACCCGCCGACATCGGGGAAGCGACGGTCCGCAGCACCAGCCAGGCCGCAACGAGGTAGAAGACGAGCCCGAAGAGCGGGAGCGGGATACCCAACGGATACGCGAAGTCGCTGGCACGGACGAGGTCGCAGCCGGTTCCGGTGAGGCACAGGCCCGGCTGTCCCGTGACGTACTCAACCAGCAGGTAGGCAGAGGCACCGGCCCCCACGATGGTGGCCAGGAGTGCGACGGCGCGCCAGCGCGCGGCAGGGCTTCGATGCATGGCCCCTGAGGATCGGCGCACGGCCGGTCCCGCCGTGAGTGCCAATCGTCCCGCCGCAGCATGACAATCCGCCCGATCAACCCGGGCAGGGACCATCGGACGGGCGTAGGGTTCGCGCGATGCATCCATTCCGTTTCGGCGTCACCGCCAGCCACGCGCGCAGCGGGGAGGCGTGGACGGCGCTCGCCCGACGCGCCGAGGAGCTCGGCTACTCATCGCTCTTGGTGCCGGATCACCTGACGGCGCAGCTCTCCCCCATCTCGGCGATTGCCACGGCCGCCGCAGTCACCACCCGCCTGCGAGTCGGTGGCTTCGTCTTCGCCAACGACTTCCGCCATCCGCTCATCCTCGCGCGCGAGGCGGCGACGCTCGACCTCCTGTCGAACGGACGCCTGGAGCTGGGCATCGGTGCCGGCTGGCGGACCGGCGACTATCGACAACTGGGGATGACGTACGACCCGCCGGGGAGACGGATCGACCGCCTCGTCGAGGCGACCGGGATCATCAAGCGGCTGCTCGCCGGCGAAACGGTCAACCATGACGGGCCGCAATTCCAGCTTGCCGATGCTCGCGTCCTGCCTCGCCCGGTCCAACGGCCGCACCCGCCGATCATCATGGGTGGCGGCGGACCGCGCATGCTGCGACTGGCGGCACGCGAGGCGGATATCGTCGGTTTCATCCCCCAGTTCAACCCCCGCGGACGACCGATCCTGACCGATGTCACCGAAGCGGCCCTCGCCCGCAAGGTGGCGCTGGTACGGGAGGCCGCGGGCGATCGATTCGAGCGGCTGGAGCTCAACCTGTTCATCGGGGATGCCGGGATGGTGGGCAGGGGTGTATCGGTGCCCGGTTCCATGCTCACCGCGGTGAAGTGGGCGGCAACCGGGGCGGTCGGCAGCCCCTACGTGCTGTACGGCACGCTGGCCAAGCTGCAGGAGACGCTCGAACGGCGGCGCGATCGGACCGGGATCAGCTATTACGCCATCCGCCAGGGGTCGATGGAGGCCATGGCGCCGCTCGTCGACGCGCTCGCCCACCGCTGACGGGGGCGGCTCGCCAACGTGTGGTCAGGTGCGCCGCCGGCGCGACGAGATGGATGCATCCGCGCCTATCGCCATCAGGACCAGCAAAGTCGCCGCAATCGACCCATCAACAACGGTGAAGCCGCGCGCCGCGGTATCCGGCAAGCCTCCCGAACTCGGGGTGGGGGTGAAGCTCGGCGTCGGCGTCGGCGTCGGCGTCGGCGTCGGCGTCGGCGTGGATGCTTCGACCGTCAGGCCCAGCGAGCTGCTGTTGTCGGCGATCGACGGATCGGCCTGATAGGCGAGAACGCTGGCCGCGACTGAGACAGTCCCGACGCTCGCTGGCGTCAGCACGAAATCGACGGTCGCCGTAGCGCCGGGCGCGAAGCTTCCAAGGACACAACTGATCGTCTGAAGGGACACGCTGCAAGTGCCCTGGCTTGAAGTGATCGCACCCGCTGAAGTGCCCGCTGACAGGTCGATCGACAGCACCACGTCGGTAGCGGTGCTGGGACCCCCGTTGATGACCGTGGCGCGAACCGCCACTGAGCCACCAAGGATGATTGACGAGGCCGATGCCGAAAGCGCCACCGACACGTCGGCGGCCGCCTCGCCAACCGCAAAGGTGCTGAAACTCGTAATCCCCGATGCGGTCACCGATGTCGAACTCGTGCCGGTCACCGTTGGCAGCAACCAACCGGCGTCCCATTTCGCCATGATGAATCGGCCAGGGCGCGCGCCTGCATCGAGGTCACCCGTGGCGAAGCCCAAGGTCACCTCGGCGCTGCCGAAGACAATCGAATCGTTCACGAGGGACCACCAGCGGTTGGCATCGTGCGTCTGGTCCAGCACGGAACTTCCGATCCCCGGATGTTCGCCGGGCACGGTGAACGCCGTCAGCGTTCCGCCACTGGTCACGGTATCAAAGGTGGTTGTAATCGGCGCATAGGTCGTCGCATCGCCGATCTCGAATGTAACGGTGACATTCGATCCTGCAGCGACCGGCATGGCCAGGCTGCCCGAAACGTGCCCTGAAGTACGCGTCACCACGCCGCCCGGTCCGATGGTCACCACGTATGACCCGGCATCCAGCACCCCGCTGGTCAGCGATAGGGTGCCAGTCACCGTGAGAGGGCCGGACAGGGCCATTCCGTTCGGGTTGTTCAGGGTCAAGCCGGTGAGAGAGGACACGCCGGCCGGCAGCACGGTTCCGGCCGCCGTGCCGTTGATCACGAAAGACGCCCCAGGATCCGCAATGAGGTTGTCCGGGGTGCCGAGGATCGGACCGCCGAAGGTCAAGTTCTGGCCGTTGAGAATCAGCGGCCCGTTGAGGGTCAGGGAGCCCGTCACCGTGATCGGCGCCGAGAGAGTGACGCCCGCGGCATTGTCAACCGCCAGATCGCGGAAACTGATGGCTGCGGTGCCGCCGATCGACTGTCCGACCGAGCCGTTCATCGTGAGATCGGCACCCGCATCCAGCGTGCCGTTGACCGTCACATCCCCGGCGACCGTCAGGAGGGCTGCCGGGGCCGTCAGGCGGCCAGAGACGATGAGATCTCCACCGATGACGATGGGATTGCCTAGCGCATTGAGCCTCCCGGCCACGATGTCAACCGTGCCGCCCACAGTCAGGCCGCTGATCAGCGATGCCGTGCCCGCTCGGACCTCGATATCCGCGAATGTCATCCCACCGGCATCGATCGCCAGGTTGCCGGCGAAGACCAGCAGGCTGCTGTCGGCATCCAGCGTGCCGGCGGTGTAGGTCCAGTCCCTGGCGGTGCGCAGGGTGCCGGCCAGGGTCAGCGTGCCGGACGGCTTGTCGATGACCAGGTTGGGCAGCGCGCCAGCGGTGCTGGTGGCACT
>JBDSIN010000208.1:0-5538 GCA_039917955.1 Candidatus Limnocylindria bacterium | reverse complement strand
GCTTCGATGTGAACCTTCTCATCGATGCGCTCCACGTACCACTGTTCGCGTATGTACAGGTAGACGCTGACCTCGTCAGCGGGTGCGATCTCGCGCACGGCGTCGAGCACCACCGCTCCCACGTCAGCGGGAACCGGCCAGTAGGCGAGCTCGCGGTCGTCGCGGTCCAGGATGAGGGCGCCGGAGTAGGCGATGTAGGGCGCCTCAAGGCCGGCCTGCAGGCGGTACGTGCGGATCGGCTGTGGTTGTCGTGCGCTGCACAGGATGACGGTCACGCCGCGCGCCTGCGCTGCGCGGAGCCGCCCAATCGTCCGGTCGGGCAGCCGATGATCGGCCGTGAGGAGGGTTCCGTCCAGATCGGTGGCGAGGATATCGAAGCGCCGTGGTCTCACCTCGCGGACTCCCCCGCAGCGGCAAGCCCGTCACGCAGGGCGGATATTGCCGCTGCCGGCGTATGCGATCCTGCCATGGCTGCCAAGGTCGTGCCGTCCTGGAGCACCAGGGCCAGGCGTGCCAAGAGCGGCACCATCGCCTCCTTCGCACTGATTGCAAGCATGAGAACGACGTGCACCTTTGTGACGCGCTCGAGGTCGGCCATGTGGTGGAAGTCGACCGGCGCGCGCATGACCGCGACGGCGATCGCGTTGTTGACTACATGTTCCGTATCACTGTGGGGCAGTGCGGCGTTGACTGTCCCGAGCTCGAGCCCGGTGGGGTAGGCACGCTCACGAGTCACCGTCGCGTCAGCGTGGGAGGCATGGACCAGTCCGTGCTTCTTCAGGAGTGCGCTCAAGCGCCGCAGGACGGCCTCGTCGGTTCGGCTTGGCTCATCGAGCAGCACGAGGTCCGATCGGAGCAGTTGACGGTCGTCGAGTCCCGGATCCGAGGTCGTCATGACACCTTCCTCAGGGACGGGCTGCCAGGCGGGCGCGGCAACATCTGGTGACATTGCCGCGCCCCAATGACGGACCGGATCAGGCGCCGGCCGGCTGCACCGATGATTGCACAGCCGTTCCGGAGGTGAGCCCGCCTCCGCTTTCGTCGCCGTACAGCGCCTCCCGCCGCAGCATTTCGCGTCGCCACAGGTAGATCAGGCCGCCGAGGACGATGAGCGAGCCAATCCCGAGCAGGAGGTCCTGCCCCTGTGTGAGCTGGCCCAACTTGAGGCCGAACCAGGCCAGTGGCGGCGTTCCGAGCCACGTGACCTGATTGACCTCCGGGGGAATGGTCAACACCCCGGTTGCCCTCGCCAGGCTGGTGATCGCGACCGCGAAGAAGCCCGCGGTGAATAGCCGCATGATCGCCGACAGGGCGCCGAGGATGAACGTTCGGATCAGGTCGCCCTGGGCGATGATGACCGTACCGATGGTCGCCTCGATGAGGAGGATGCTGCCGAATGGCAGCACGATGTTGCCGGGCACCAGCACGGCAAGAGCGAGGATCACCGGGATGAGCATGATCGCTGCCGTCCACAGTGCCGGGACGCCGGCCAGCACCGGCCAATCGAGGCCGATCGAGACCTGGCGACCGGGGAACCGAGACTGCATGAACTTCTGCGCCTGCTCGGCGATCGGAGCCAGCGCCTCCATGAACAGCGCGGCGACCTTCGGCATCAGCACCAGGCCTGTCGCTGCCACGACGACCACCGGCGCCACCTTCGCAGCATCCGGACCGAAGGCGATGAGGCCCAAGATGAGGCCCAGGATGGCACCGATCACGGCATTCTCACCGAAGATGCCGATTCGTTCGCGGAGCCGCTGCGGGTCGGTCTTGAGCTTGTTGAGCCCGGGGATTCGGTCGAGGATGTACCGATCAACCCACGCGAGGAAGATCAGGTCGAAGAGGATCAGGTGCGGGACCGAGATGCCGGGGATCTTGGTCAGGTGCTGAACCTGCCGCTCCGTGTAGTCGGCTGACTTCAGCTCGAGGATGACCCAGAGTCCAGCCACGATGAACGCGACCGGCACACTCACGCCGAGATAGGTCATGAGAGCGGCGACAAAGATCTTGCCCCACACGTTCCACATGTCGACGTTCAGACAGCGGGTCCAGCCGAACGCGAGCATCACCAGGTTGATCGCGATCTGAAGCGGGAACATCAGCACCGCGTATGGCCACGCCCAGGAGATCGCTGCTGCCGCCGTCCACCCGAAGTCAAAGGCCGTCAGCTGGACGCCCGTGTTCTCGACGAATCGCTGCCCGGCTGGCGCGACTCCGCCGAAGATGAAGCCGATCACGAGCCCGACGCCGGCGAATGCGACGCCGAGCAGGATGCCGGCCTGCAGTGCACGGGTGAAGCGCAAACCGATGATGAGACCCAGGATGAGCATCACCAGCGGTAGGAAAACCGATGGTCCGAGATCGATCAGATATCGGACAACATCTAGTGTCTGATCCATGAACTCACTCCTTCACGTTCGCGCGGGCGGCGCCCGCCACGACCGTCAATCCTCCCTCACGAGCCTTTCGAGCTCGTCCATTACCGGCTCCATGCCGATGCCAGTCAAGAACGGCACTCCGTTCAGCATTGGCTTGCCATGGGCACCGGGGTTATCACCATGTGGCGCGATCGAGACGAAGATGTCGGCGCGCGCGAGATGGCTCGGCAGCGACCGGAAGTCGACGACCTCAAACTCAACGTCGAGGTGCCGCTGTCGACAGAGGTCGCGCAGGCGCGACATCACCATCGTCGATGACGCGACGCCGGACCCGCAGGCGACGATAATTCGCTTGGTCGCCATTCCTGAGTGCCTCCTCCGATAGATCGTCGACCACTGGGCTTCAATGGTTTGGCCTCTTCACCTCCCGTCTGACGTGGATTCGAACAGGTAGGCGAGTTCACGATGCTCGCGCGCGGCATCCTCGAGCGGTCGTCCCTGGATGGCGGCATCGATTGCCAGGCGGAGGGATCGGACGCCCGCACGATGTCCCATAGGGTGTCCCTGGACGCGGCCGCCACCGATCAGGACCACGTCGCGCCCGAGCGCGGCGAGGGCTGGGGCTGCGACGCGGGCGTCCAGGCCGCCGCCCGTCATCGGCATGGTCGGGGCCAGGTTACCGAGCGGGCTGCGCAGCACCTTGCTCAGACGCATCCATTTCTCGGGCCGAGCTGGGAACCGCCCGAACGGGGTCGAGAACGAACTCATGTCGGCGCCGGCCAGCCGAGGCAGTTTCCCGAGCACGATGTGGCTCGAGATGCCGTACTCCGGTGACAGGCTCAGCGGCGCTGAGAGCGCCGAGTGGGCGTAGACCGGGACCGAAACGTCGTTGTCCTCGGCGACCTGCTGCAGTGCGCTCCACCCGGTCGTAATCGCGGTCAGCATCACTGCGCCGGCGCCAGCGTCCACGGCGATGCGCGCCTTCTCCAGCATCCGATCGGCTCGGTCGGTGACGTTGGCCATGTAAAGCACGGTCCGGCCGTGTTCTTCCTTGATCCGCTGCGCCTCTTTCGCGACGGCCGCCACTCGTTCGCGCAGGTGATCCGGCTGGTTCTGCCCATTCAGTTCGTCATCTTTGACGATGTCCGCGCCGCCCTCGGCTAGCTCCCGAAACAGCGCCGCAGTCTCTGGCACGGTCAGGCCGATGCACGGCTTGAGGATCCCGCAGACGAGTGGCCGGTCCGTGACGCCTGTCAGGCGGCGCAGGCCCTCAACGCCGAACCGCGGGCCCCGGAAGCCATCAAGGAAGGCGCGTGGCAGCGTCAGGTCGACCATCTTGATGCGCCCGACCTGAGAGACGTCGCCGAAGACCGTCGTGAGGAGCATCGGGATCTGGCCGGCGGCATTCGCTGCCGGGTAGGCAACCTGTACCAGGTACGTGCGCTCCTGAGGATCGGGCGCGGCATCCACGGCCAGCGGATGGTCGAGATGCTCGTGATCCGGGATCTCCTGGATCGCGATGACTTTGCCGCCGTGAGCCGCGATCAGCGTGGCGGATTCTGCGTCGCGGTAGGTGGCCGCGCCGACCGTCTGCTCCATCGCCATCCCGAGAGCGCGCTCGAAGATGTCGAGGACGGGCTCACGAAGGAGATACGTGGCGATCACATGATCGGCGACGACCTCCTCCGCGTTGGCGTACGCGCGGTCCGGATACCGTTCGAGGCTTCCCATTGGGTTCACGGCTCCGACGTCCTTCTTGCACAGTAGTGCGCTAGATCGCACAATCTCGCGCAATTATGCGCCAGCCTGTCAACACCGTGCGCGGATCAAACGAAATGCGAGAGTCTTAAGGGGTGCTGGGTGTCGATCACGCTCGGATCAGCTCGTCACCCGAGACGGTAGCACGTGGAGAGGGTGTGTGCGGCCGCGTCCGGGTTATGATGTTGTGGCCATGGTCAAATGACGCTCTAGGCGAGGAAGCGTGCGCGATTCTGCTCAATCCATTCCGGGCTTCGACGACGAGGCTGAAACGCTCCTCGCCGAGTCGCGTCGGCAGCGGATCCTCGAGACCGTCAAGATCCGCGGCAGCGCGGGTGTGAGCGAGTTGGCCGATCTACTCGGCGTGTCGGGTTCGACCATTCGCCGCGATTTCACGTGGCTTTCCAACCACAAGCTCATCGCCCGCACCTGGGGCGGTGTCGTGAGCACCGACTCACCGCTGCGGAAACGGGCCGAAGAATTTGACCTCGAAGGACGGGGGGTCGAGCGGCGCACCCAGAAGGAGGCGATCGCCCGACGAGCCGCTGCATTGGTGACGGACGGGGATACGATCATCCTCGACGCCGGATCGACCACGATGCTGATGACGCCCCACCTTCTCGGGCGGCGAGACCTGACCGTCATCACGCCATCGCTCCCCGTGGCGTGGCAACTCAGAAACCAGTCTGCGATCCAGGTCATCGTCACCGGCGGCCGCATCTCTCCGCGCGGAGCCTCTCTCGACGGGATGCTCACCGAACACGCGCTCGGTCAGCTCTACGTCGACACGACGTTCCTTGGTGCACGAGGGGTGTCCATCGAGGATGGGCTTACCAATCCGGTCCTGGAGGAGGTTCCCATCAAGCGACTGATGATCCACGCGGCCAAGCGCGTGGTGCTCGTCGCCGACTCGTCAAAGTGGGGACGTACCTTCGTGGGCCTGATCGCTCCAATCACGGCGGCCGACATCGCCGTCACGGACTCCGACGTACCGAGCGGGATCCAGCGGGAGGCTGAGGCCTGCGGCGTGGAGGTGATGATCGCGGACCTGGGGCGGTCGCCGCTCCCCACAAGTCACCAGTCGATCCCGGCCGAAGGGTAGTTGGCGCCGTACCGGGCAGCTGGTTGCGGAGTCCAGAAAGGCAGCATGAGCACAACCTACGACGACTGGCGCGAGCTCGCGGCACAGCTGCGCGTCGATTCGATTCGATCCAGCAGCGCAGCGGGCAGCGGCCACCCGACCTCGTCGATGTCTGCGGCGGAACTCATGGCCGCGCTCATGTCGAAGTACCTGCATTACGACTTCGGCAAGCCCGACGATCCGCGCAATGATCACTTGATCTTCAGCAAGGGCCACGCGTCGCCGCTGCTGTACGCCATGTACAAGGCGGCCGGGGCGCTG
>JBDSIN010000207.1:0-2743 GCA_039917955.1 Candidatus Limnocylindria bacterium | reverse complement strand
CTCTGGCGGCGGAACTCGACGACCGCGGTCTGCAGCTGCTTGATCATCTCGTCGGAGAGTGCCTTCTCCTTGGCGATGGCCGGCAGCAGCTTCGGATAGGTCGATTCGATGTGGCGGTAGAGGCCGGTCTCGAACTCGCGGATCCTGGACGTCTCGACATCGTCGAGGTACCCATTGGTGACGGTCCAGATGATCACCACCTGCTTCTCGACCGCGAGCGGGGCGAACTGTGGCTGCTTGAGGACCTCCGTCGTCTTCTCGCCGCGGGTCAACTGGTCGCGCGTCGCCTTGTCGAGGTCGGAGGCGAACTGAGCAAAGGCGGCGAGCTCGCGGTACTGGGCAAGGTCGAGCCGCATCTTGCCAGCGACCTGGCGCATCGCCTTGATCTGGGCATTGCCGCCGACGCGGCTGACGCTGATGCCGGCGTTCACCGCCGGCCGCTGGCCCTGGTTGAAGAGGTCCGACTGCAGGAAGATCTGCCCGTCGGTGATGCTGATCACGTTGGTCGGGATGTAGGCCGACACGTCGCCGGCCTGCGTCTCGATGATCGGCAGGGCGGTCAACGAACCGCCACCGTTCGCCTCCGACAGGCGCGCCGCCCGCTCGAGCAGGCGACTGTGGGCGTAGAAGATGTCGCCGGGGTACGCCTCGCGTCCGGGCGGGCGGCGCATCAGCAGCGAGACCTGTCGGTAGGCCCAGGCGTGCTTGCTCAGGTCGTCGTAGATGCAGAGCGCATCGCGGCCGGTCTCGAGGAACTCCTCACCCATCGCCACGCCGGCGTACGGCGCCAGGAACTGGAGTGGTGCAGGATCGGAGGCGGAGGCGACCACCACGATGGTGTGCTCCATCGCGCCGTGCTCCTCGAGCCGGGCCACCACCTGCGCAACGGTCGACATCTTCTGGCCGATCGCGACGTAGATGCAGATCAGATCCTGGCCCTTCTGGTTGATGATCGTGTCGACGGCCACCGCGGTCTTCCCGGTCTGGCGGTCGCCGATGATCAGCTCGCGCTGGCCGCGCCCGATCGGGATCATGCTGTCGATCGCCTTGATGCCGGTCTGCACCGGGGTGTCGACCGGCTGCCGCACGATGACGCCGGGGGCGATCCGCTCGACCGGGCGCGTGCCGGTGGTCGCGATCGGTCCCTTGCCGTCAAGCGGCTCACCGAGCGGGTTCACCACGCGGCCGATCAGCGCATCGCCGACCGGGACCTCCACCACGCGACCCGTGGTTTTGACCTGGTCGCCCTCCTTGAGCGCCGTGTAGTCGCCCAGGATCAGGGCTCCGACCGTCTCCTCCTCCAGGTTGAAGGCCAGCCCCATGACGCCACCGGGGAACTCCAGCAGCTCGGATGCCAGGGCACCCGACAGCCCGTAGATCTGGGCGATCCCGTCGCCCACCTCCACGATGGTGCCGACACCGGAGATATCGGCCCCCTCGTCGAAGCCGGTGATCTCGCTCCGGATGATCGACGTGATCTCGTCGGATCGAATCGTCATGCAGGTCCTCGTTCTCTGTTGTTGTCCGCCGTCCGCTGAACCGGCCTAGACGGCGGTCAGCCGTGCGCGGAGCCGCTCCAGGCGACTGCGCACGCTCGCGTCGTAGAGCCTGTCGCCGATCCGCACGGCAATGCCGCCGATGAGCGCAGGGTCCACCGTTTCTTCCATCTCGATGCGCTCGCCGGTGAGCGCCTCCAGGCGCGCGGTGATCGCAATTCGCTGCTCGTCGTCGATCGGCAGCGCCGTGCGCACATGCGCCAGGGCGATGCCGCGCTCGCGCCGAAGCAGCTCGCCGAAGCGGGCGACCATCGACGCAATGGCGCCGGGCCGCCCCCGGCGAATCATCAAGAGCACCAGGCTCACCGTACCGGGCTCGAGTGCGTCACCGGCCACGCGGCGCAGGACGCGCTCCTTCTCCGCGTACGGCACCGCCGGGTGCTCCATCAGGCGACGCAGTTGCGGGTGCTGCAGCGTCGCGCCCAGGGTCGCGAGGTCGCGCTCCCAGGCATCGAGCGTGCCGGCCGCGCGGCCGATCTCGAACGCCGCATCGGCATAGCGTCGGGCCGCGGTCACTCGTCGGGCCATCGGCTCAGTTACGTCCCGTCTCGCCCGGCGAGACTTCGGTCAGGAACTCCTCGACCAGGCGACGCTGCGTCGGGCCGCTCATCTCGGCGCGCACCAGCTTGCCGGCCGCGTTGAGCGCAAGATCGGCCACCTGGGTGCGGAGCTCGGCGATGGCGCGCTCCTTCTCGGCGATGATCTCCTCCCGAGCACGGGCAGAGACCTTCTCGGCTTCGGCGCGAGCCTCGGCCACGATCTCGACACGCGAGTCGTCGGCGATCTTGGTGGCGCGCGCGATCATCTCCTGCGCCTCCTTGCGCGCTTCGGCCACGGCCGCCTCGCGCTCGGCACGCGCCAGTTCACGGTCGCGCGCAGCCGCTTCCGCCTGCTCGAGCCCCTCGCTGATGCGCGACTTTCGTTCATCGAGCCGGCCGAGAGCCGGCCGGAAGAGGAAGCGATTCAGCAGGTAGAGAAGCAGCAGGAAGTTGATGATCTGGAACGCGAGCTTCAGCGGATCGACGCCGAAGGCGCTGAAAAATTCGCCCATGGAGGGCTCCCTACGCGACGACGAAGATGAGGAGCAGCGAAACGACGAGCGCGTAGATGGCGATCGCCTCGGTGAGCGCAATGCCCAGCACGTACGGCACGAAGATCGCGCCCGCCGCCTCCGGGTTTCGGCCCAG
>JBDSIN010000206.1:0-9082 GCA_039917955.1 Candidatus Limnocylindria bacterium | reverse complement strand
GCGCGCTGATCGCCGTGCCGTTGCGCCGCCCCGTGGCCCCGGAGCCTGGCGCCACCGATCGTGAGAGCCTCGTGCTGCGGCATCGGCTCGCCCTTGAGGCGCTGATCGACGTCGAAGCGGACCACCGTGCGGGCTCGCTCGACCAGGCCGGCTACCAGCGGCAGCTCGCCGAGGAAGAGGCCCGAGCGGCCGACACGCTCGCTGCCCTGGACGCGCCCGCGCAGATCGGGCCGACGCCCGGCTCCGGGAGTGGACCCCGAGGCGCGCGAAGAGCGGCCGGCTGGCTCGCCGGCGGTCTCGCCATCCTGCTGCTGATCGGCTTTGCCCTTCCCGAGCCGCTCGGCCTCGGTGAGCGCACCAGCGTGAACCAGCCGCTGGCCGACCTGATCGCCGGCGAGGAGGCACGCCAGGCCGACATCCAGCGGCTGCTGACCGCGCTCGCCGCGAACCCGGAGGATCCCGCCACGCTCTCGGACCTGGCGGACGCCTATCTGGCCGGCGGCGCTCCGGAGGACCTGCAGCGGGCCGCGGTGGCGCTCCAGGTGCTCATCGCGATTGACCCCGGCAACACCTCGGGCTACCGCCGCCTGATCACCGCCTACCTGAGCGCCGGCGACCTGGCTGATGCCCGCGCGGCGACCGACTCATACCGTCAACTCGTTGGCGACGATGACCCGGATGTCCCATTCTTCCTGGGGCTCATCGCCCTGCGCGGCGGAGAGGCGACCGAGGCGATCAAGCAGTTCGACCGGTTCCTGGAGCTGGCGCCCGATGACGATCGGGCCCCGATGATCCGCAGCCTGCGCGCCGAGGCCGCCGGGGAGCTACCACTCGTGAGCCCGTCGAGCGGGCGCTAGCTGGTTCTCGCCCTTGCCATTGCGTTGCCGACGGGTTCAAAATGGACGTCGCCAAGCGGATACTTCGGTGGGCATTGACAGCCGCCATGGTGCCGCGGCTGCTTGTAGGACGCGCGGAGCGGTATGAGCCTCCGTCGGGGAGGAGTACTCAGTTTGCACTGGTTCGAAAGGTCGGCGCTGGTCGCGGCATCCATGTCCGCGTTCCTGTTGGTGGCCTGCAACGCCGAAGCCATCTCGACCCCATCGGCTAATGCAACCCCGTCTCCGGTGGCAAGTGCATCCGCGACTGACGTGCGCCCCGACGGACCGATCACGGTCCAGTTAAGGGACTTTAGCTTCAAACTCGGCTCAGCCTCCGCGCCGTCGGGAGACGTGACGTTCGAGATGAAGAACCTCGGGGACTTTCCCCACGATTTTGTCTTGATCCGCACGAATCTGGATGCCGCCGACCTCCCCCACCTCGCCGAGGACCTGAAGGTGATCGAAGATGGCCTCGATATCGTTTACGAGCTCAAGGACCTCAAGGCGGGGGAGAGCGCGAACTCGACGGTCAACCTCGAGGCTGGTCACTACGTCGTCATCTGCAACATCTCCGGGCACTACGATGGCGGGATGCTGGTGAATTTCGAGGTGAACTAGCCAGGTTCCAGCACCCGCTCCAGGGTGCGTTGCAGCGCGCCAAGTTCGTCGGCGGGGATCCGGTCGAGAAAGTGCTCCCCGACGCCGCGCAGGTGCGTCGGGGACGCGACGCGCAGGCGGCGGTGGCCGTCATCGGTCAGGTGCGCCCAGGCGCCACGTCGATCTGTCTCGCACGAGAGGCGCTCCACCAGTCCGTCGCTCTCCAGCCGGTCGATCAGTCGCGTCGCACCACTGCGCGAGAGGAGCAGACGCTCGGCCAGCTCGTTCATGCGCATGCGTCGCTCATCGGCCCGATTGAGCAGGAGGAGCACCTCGTACTCCGACAGGCCGATCGCCTGTTCGTCCTGCAGCTCCTTCTCCAGGAGCGTGCGGACCAGGTGATGGGCGTGCAGGAAAGTGCGCCAGGCGTCGAGGCGTGGGTCGCGGGGCGAGGGGATCGAGGGTGCATCGGTCATTGACGGCACAACCGTATCATCGCGCGCCGCCTCGCGTGACGGCCGACGGCGGTCAGAAAGCCCGCGGGACCTCGATCCAGAAGGTCGAGCCGACCCCCTCGGTGGACTCCACCCCGACCGATCCACCGTGTGCCTCGGCGATGTGCCGCACGATCGCGAGCCCCAGCCCGGCGCTCCCGCCGATGACTCCGTCGTCCAAGGCACCCCGCGAACGCGACCTGTCCGTCTTGTAGAAGCGCTCGAAGATGCGAGGCTGCTTGGCCGCGGGGATCCCGATCCCGTCGTCCGATACGGTGAATCGGACACTCGCCGAGCGGGCCTCCCAGCCGATGCGCACCTCGCCCCCGGGGCGGCTGTACTTGACGGCATTGTGCGCGACGTTCAGCAGCGCCTGTCCAAGCCGTTCGGCGTCGGCGCGCACGAGGACGCCGGGGCCGTCAACCATTGCGGCGATGACGCGCACCGATACCCCGAGGTGATCCGCCACCGGACCGATCCGCTCGGCGGCGGCCCTCGCCACGATCGCCGGGTCGAGCTCCTCGAGGGCGAGCTTCGTTTCGCCCGATTCGATCATCGACAGGTCGAGCAGCTCGTCCACCAGCTGCGCCAGGTGATCGACCTCCCGCGCGATCTGGCCGGTGAAGTCACGCGCCACTGCGGGATCGTCGAGCGCACCGCCGGTGAGCGTCTCGGCGAGCAGCTTGATCGACGCCAGCGGCGTGCGCAGCTCGTGGCTGATGTTGGCCACGAAGTCGCGACGGACCCTCTCGACACGCCGGATGGTGGTGATCTCGTGCAGCGACAGCACGAGACCGCCTTCCACCAGCGGGACCGCCTCCACGGCGAATTGGCGGCTTCCCGGCCGTCCGAGGTCCGCCTCGCCCGCCACCACCTGTCCCGATTCCAGCGCCTGCCGCGCGACTGCGTCGAGCGCTGCCGATCCGAAGGCGGCGATGACGCTCATCCCGGTCACCTCATCCGCCGCCCGCCCGGCGAGCCGCAGAGCTTCGACTCCGGCGCCGAGGATCCGAAGCCGATCGTCAACGACGAGCAGGAGCATCCGCGCGGAGCGCTGTAGCAGCGCTTCGAATGCGGCCGCGTCGCGTGCTTCCTCGCCCACCTGTCAGTCCGGACGCGGGGCGAAGGCGTAGCCGACGCCGCGCACGGTGCGGAAGTAGTCGTGGCCGTCGCGCGCCCGCAGCTTCGAGCGGAGCCAGCTCACGTGGACGTTCACCGTCCGCTCGTCGCCGTCGTAGTCGAGCCCCCAGATGCGGGCCAGCAGCTGGTCCCGCGTGAAGACGCGGCCCGGGCTTGCGGCCAGGTGGGCGAGCAGGTCGAATTCCTTGGTGGTCAGATGCATCGGCGCGCCGGCAAACGTCACCTGCCGGGCGGTTGGGTCGATCTCCAGGGCGCCAACCAACAGCCGTTCGCCGAGCGGCAGGGAAGATTCGACCGCTGGTCGTCCGCGGCGGAGGATCGCCTCGATGCGCGCCAGCAGCTCGGGCCGCGAGAACGGCTTCGCGACGTAGTCATCGGCGCCGAGCTTGAGGCCGACCACACGATCGATCTCGTCCCCCTTGGCGGACAGGACGAGCACCGGGGTCGCGTTTCCCTCGGAGCGGATCGTGCGCAGCAGCTCGGTTCCGCTGAGCGCAGGCAGCATCACGTCGAGCAGGATCAGGTCGAACCCGCCGGAGCGCGCCGCCGCCAGACCCTGCTCGCCATCCACCGCACTGTGGACCTCGTACCCCTCGCGGCCCAGGCTATAGGTGAGGGCCTGGCGCAGGGTGCGGTCGTCCTCGACGACCAGGATTCGGCGTTTCACCGCGGCGCGTCTCGCTCGATCAGGGGTTGAGGTCCTCCACCTGGCCGGTGGCCAGGAAGACCACGTCCTCGCCGATGTTGGTCACTCGGTCACCCAGCCGCTCGAGGTGGTGCGCCACGAAGAGCATGTGGGTGGCCTGCCGAGCGCGATCAGGAGCGCCCTCCATCAGCGCGACGGCATCCTCGTAGACGGTGTTGTAGAGGTGGTCGATCTCGTCGTCTCCCCGGCAGACTTCCCGCGCCTCCTGTTCGCTGACGTCCACCAGCGCACGCATCGCGGCGTGCAGCTGCGACCGGCAGAGGTCCGCCATGCGCGGGATCTGGGGCAGGATCGGCAGCTCCGGCTCGGATGCGAGCTGCTGCGCCAGCTTGGCGATGTTGGTCGCGTAGTCGCCCATCCGCTCCAGCTCCGCCGCCGCGTGGTACAGGGCCAGCAGCTCTCGCACGTCGCGGGCGACCGGCGCCTGGCGGGCGATCAGCCCGGTGATCTCAAGGTTGATCGAGCGCTGCAGCTCGTTGACATTGGCGTCGTCCCAGCGCACCTGGTCGGCCAGCTCCACGTCCCGGTCGACGAGTGCGCGTCCGGCGCGCTCGATGGCCTGCTCGACAAGCGAGCCGAGACGCAGCACGTCGTCCTTGAGCGCATCGAGCGCCCGCTCGAAGGTGGGCCGCAGCGATCCGTGACCATGATCGTGGTCGACGCCGCCCGGAGCGCCCTCGGTTGGGACCGGCTCGTCGTCCATCGCGTGCCTCCTACCCGAACCTGCCGGTGATGTAGTCCTCGGTGAGCTTGTGCTCCGGCCGGGTGAAGATCTGCTCGGTAGCCGCCACCTCGACCAGGTAGCCGGCTCGATCGGTGCCCATCGAGAGGAAGGCGGTCACGTCCGAGACGCGGGCGGCCTGCTGCATGTTGTGGGTCACGATCACGATGGTGTAGTTCTGCTTGAGCTCCTGCATGAGCTCCTCGATGCGCAGTGTGGCCAGCGGATCAAGGGCGCTGCACGGCTCGTCCATGAGGATCACGTCCGGCTCCACGGCGATGGCACGTGCGATGCACAGCCGCTGCTGCTGGCCGCCTGACAGGGCCGTGCCCGGCGACCGGAGCTTGTCCTTCACCTCGTCCCACAGGGCGGCACGCCGAAGGGAGCCTTCCACCAGATCGTCCATGTCGCCGCGGAAGCCGGCGATCCGCGGGCCGAAGGCCACGTTGTCGTAGATCGACTTGGGGAATGGGTTGGGCTTCTGGAAGACCATGCCGATGCGCCGACGCACCTCGACCGGGTCGACCGCCGGATCGTAGAGATTGACCCCGCGATAGAGCGCCTCACCGGTGGTGTGGGCCGTGGGGATGAGGTCGTTCATGCGGTTCAGGCTGCGGAGCAGGGTGCTCTTGCCGCAACCGGATGGACCGATGATGGCGGTGATCATCCCCTTGCTGATCTGAAGGTTGATCTCGCGCACCGCGCGGAACGATCCGTAGAAACACGACAGCTCGCGAAGGTCGAAGATGACCTCGTCTGAGGCGGTCTCGCGTGCGGCAGCGCGTGCTGCTGTCTCCTCGCTCATCAGGCGTATTCTCAACCCTTCGGCACCGGCGGCGCCACCGGAAGCGTTGAGCATGGGGTCGCCCGGGTCGACCGGCGCGAGGGTCACCACCGGCGCTCCAATCGGTTTCGGAGGACGATGGCCAGCGCGTTGACGGCCAGCAGCACGACGAGCAGCACGATGATCGCGGCATAGGTATTGGCGGCGAAGTCCGCCGGCTTGCGCGCCCAGTCGTAGACGGTGGTCGGCAGGGCGGTGTAGCGCCCCTGGATCGTCTCGATCACCCCCTCGTAGCTGGTGGAGAGCCCGCCGACGACTGCCCCGACCATGATCAGCGGGGCAGTTTCGCCGAAGGCGCGGGCCACGGCCAGGATGGTGCCGGTCAGGATTCCCGGTGCTGCGTACGGGACCACGTGGCTGCGCACCACCTCCCACCGCGTGGCCCCCACGCCGAATCCGGCCTCGCGGATGCTGGCCGGCACGGCACGCAGCGCCTCGGCCGCGGTGATGATCACGATCGGCAGGACCAGGATCGCCATCGTCAGGCCGCCGGAGATGAGCGACTGTCCCTGCGCGTTGCCGGGACCGGTCAGTTCGCGGAGCGCGACCACGAAGACGGCCAGTCCGAGCAGCCCATAGACGATGGACGGCACGCCGGCCAGGTTGCGGACGATGGTATTGATCAGGCGGGTGCTCCAGGTGTCGCGCGCGTACTCCTCGAGGTAGATGGCGGCGCCGATGCCCAGCGGGAACGAGACAATCACCACGAAGCCCATCAGCATCAGCGAACCGGCGATCCCCTGCGCCACGCCGGCTCGATCCGGGTTCGAGGACAGGTCACTGGTCAGGAAGTCCAACCCGCGCTCGAAGAAGACTGGCAGGCCACCGATGGCGATGACCGCCAGCAGCCAGGCAAGGATCCCCAGCGCCACCAGCAGCGCGACGGTCAGCACGCCCTCGAATGCGAGGCTGCGCAGGTTGACACCGCCGCCAGCCAGGGAGCGCCGCACCAGCTCCGTCGTGGTCATCTGCGCAGCATCGGTCTCGCGCGCGGCCATCAGTATCCGCTCCGCACGCGCCGCACGAATCGGTCGGCCACGAGGTTGAGGCCGAGCGTCATGGCGAAGAGGAGCAGCCCAACGAAGAAGAGGCTGGGGAAGGCGAGCGACGCGCCGGCGACCTGGTCGGAGCCGGTGGCCAGGGCGGTCATCGCGGCGGTCATGGTCTGGCCCGGGCCACATGGATCAATCGAGAAGAGCGAGCCGCCCAACCCGCCGGCCGCAATGGCGACCACCATCGTCTCGCCGATACCGCGCGACAGGCCCAGGATCAGCGATGCCACGATCCCCGACACGGCGGCCGGCACGACGACCCGGATGCTCGTGTGCCGCTTCCGCGCACCGAGTCCGTACGAGGCCTCGCGCAGCGAACGAGGCACCGCGGTCATGGCGTCCTCCGCCACCGACGCGATGAGCGGGGTGATCAGGATGCCGACACCGATGCCGGCGGCGGCCATGGTGAACACATCGGTGATGCCGGGGCAGATCCGATCCACCAGGGTCGGGGAGATGACCGTCAGCGCGAAGTAGCCGAGCACCACGCTGGGGATGCCGGCCAGGATCTCAAGCGCCGGCTTCAGGGTGCGCCGCAGGCGCGGCGAGGCGTACTCGGAGAGGTAGATCGCCGAACCGAGTCCGAGCGGGGCGGCCACCAGCATGGCGATGCCGGCGATCGTCAGCGTGCCTGCCACGATGGTCGAGACCCCGTACAGGTCGCGTCGCGGGAACCAGCCGCGCTCGAACAGCATTGCCGGATCGACCCGTGCCAGGAAATTGACCGCCTCGCCGGCGAGCGAGACGATGATCAGCAGGCTGATCAGGACGGAGGTCCCCGCTGCGGCAACGAAGACCGCGCGGATGGTCGACTCGCGGCGCCGGCGCGCCGAGCTTCCGCGCAGATCGGCTGCGGTCAGAGCGCGGGGCTGGGCGCCGGTCGAAGGGGCCATCGGTCAGGTCCTAGCGTACCGTCTGGGCGTTGACGAGAATGGGTCGGGCCGGTGTCGCCACCGGCCCGACCGCGGAGAGGAAGAGGCGAGATCAGCGCGCATCCCAGGCGGAGCGCGTCGCGGCGAGCTGGTCGGCCGGCAGGTCCACGTACCCCACCTCGGCGACCGAGGCGATCCCCTCGTCGCCCAGGTAGAAGTCCACGTAGGCGGCCAGCGCCGCGTTGTCGGCGGCCCTGGCCAGGTTGACGTAGATAAAGAGCGGTCGGGCGATCGGGTAGGTCCCGTCCGAGACGGTCTCGGCGGACGGGCCGACGCAACCGTCGCCCTTGTCGATGGCAATCTCCTTGATCTGATCACCGGCGCTGTCGGCGAAGGCCAAGCCGACCCAGCCCAGCGAGCTGGCGGTCCCGGTGATCCCCTCGATGATGACGTTGTCGTTGGCCGATGCGGTGTAGTCGGGGCGCGTGGTGGCGTCCTGGTCGCGAGCACCGGCAATCTTGCCGAGGGCGATCTCGACGAAGCTGTCGAAGGTGCCCGACTCTTCGCCGGGAGCAGTCACCGAGAGGGGTGCGTCCGGGTACGGGGCGTGGAACTCACCGTACTCGGTACCCAGCTGGGTCGCGAGCTCGGCGGCAAGGTCGTTCGCATCGGCCCAGGTCTCGAAGGTCTCGGATTCGGGCCCGAGCAGCGCGTAGAGGTCCAGGAAGCTGAGGCACTCCACGGCAGTGTTCTCGGCGGAGGTGATCACTGACAGCCCGTCGAAGGCAATCTTGAGCTCCACGTACTCGACGCCGTTGTCGGCGCAGGCCTGGACCTCCTCGTCTTTGATGGCGCGCGACGCGTCGCTGATATCGGTCTCGCCCTTGCAGAACTTGGCGAAGCCGTCCCCGGTGCCGGGTCCCTCAACCACGTAGTCGAAGTCAGGGTTCGCGTCCTGGAACTTCTCGGCGACCGAGTTGGAGATCGGCTCGACGGTGGACGAGCCGGAGACGTAGATCTCGCCGGAGACGCCGGCGTTGCCGCTCGGCTGGCCCGATGCGGACGGCGAGGAGCAGGCAGCAAGGAGCAGGGCGGCAGCCGCGCCTAACACCAGGGCGGTGCGGGCGCCGGTCGTGAGTCGGGTCAAAGGTTCCTCCAGCGGTGGCGATTCGGTTACAGGGCCAAGGCTGGAGCCTGCGCGTCAACGGAACCAGCGGACACCGTCAACGGCGCGTTAAGGAGTCCGCGTCCTGCGGCGGGCTATCCCAGGATCGGGCTGAGGATCCAGTAGGCGAGCGCGGCGGTCATTGCCGTCGCGGGGATGGTGAGCACCCAGGCAACCCCGATGTTGCGGGCCACGGCCCAATGGATGGCGTTGAATCGATCCGACGAGCCGGTGCCCATGATCGCGCTGGAGATCACGTGCGTGGTGCTCACCGGCATGCCCAGCAGCGAGGCGCCGAAGATGACACTGGCCGCGGTCGTCTCGGCGGCGAAGCCGTGCACGGGATCGAGCTTGACGACCTTGGTGCCCATAGTCCTGATGATCCGCCAGCCTCCCGCAGCCGTCCCGAGTGACATTGCCGAGGCGGCAACAAGGATGACCCACAGGGGGACCTTGAACTCGTCGATGATGCCGGCGCTCAGGAGCGCGAGGGTCATCACGCCCATCGTCTTCTGGGCGTCGTTGCTTCCGTGGCTGAACGCCATGAACCCCGCCGACACCACCTGGAGGCGGCGAAATCGGTCATTCATCTTCTTGGGGTGTACGTGCTTGA
>JBDSIN010000205.1:0-7430 GCA_039917955.1 Candidatus Limnocylindria bacterium | reverse complement strand
CTGCACTTAACCGACCAGGTGCGGTCTGATGCAGTACTCGCCCAGGACTTGTGGAGCCTCGACCCGCTCGGCTGGCGGCGGCCGTCGGCCTCCAGGAATCGAGAGTGCCGCAGCTAGCGGACAAACTCCTCAAAGGCGCCAACGAACCGTTCCTGACGCGTTGTCTCCACGGCCTGTGGATGCCGCACGATTCGCACCTTGTCGATCGCCGCCGAGGCGTCCATGCCGGCCTCGACCAACGCGCACGCCACGACCGTTCCTGTCCGACCGACTCCCCCCATGCACGCTACCGCCACGTCGCCGACGGCACGACCCGCACGCACCACGTCGAGAATGGTCTGCATCTCCGCGACCGAGGCGGGCGGACTGCCGTCCGGCATCGGGAAGCGAAGGACCTCCACACCACAGGCAGCTCCACGCTCGACGATGCGGCGATCCCCCCACCGCTCCAGCTCGGCGTCCTCGACGAGCAGCAGCAGGCGGTGCGCACCCGCCTCCCGCATGGCCGTGAGGTCGGCATCCACATCGCGCGAATAGATACGCCCCGGGTAGCGGGTCGAGACGCCCTGCTTTCCGGGAAGGAATGTCAGTCCCAATCGCCCCGGCAATCCGTCAGTGAACTGGTCTGCGCTGACCCAATCGATCCGCAGGTCGGAATCGAAACCCGCGTGGGCGGCGTCATCGCCCCGATCATCTCCGTGACGGTTCAATTGAGGATCGTGCGCGGGCAGAAATGTCCGTCCGGGCCGAGGACCTCGCCGCAGAACGGGCAGGTGGGCCTACCCGCCGCAAGCAACGCGCCGACGCGCGCCACGAACGCAACGGCGATCGGCGCCGGGATGCTCACCCGGAGCAGGTTGGCACTGTCAGGGTCGCTCGGACCTGTCTCGGATCCGTCGTGGTCGGCTTCGGCCGGAGTCGCCTCGATGATGATCCTCTCGCTCGATGGGTTCCATCCCAGCGCCATGCTGCCCACCCGGAACGCATCGACGAGCGGCTCCTCCAGTTTGTCGGCGGTCATGTTGCGATCTCCGACACCGGGACCGACACCATCGGCCTGGACGACGTCGAGCAGGTCGCGAAGGCGCTCGGCCAGGGCCGCTACCTGCACCTTCTCGAGGGAGACACTCACGAGGGCGCGACCCTGACGGGCCTGCAGAAAGAAGGTGCGCGCACCTGGCGGACCGATCGTGCCCGGCACGAATCGGTCGGGGTTATCAAATTCAAGGAGGCGACGCGCCATGGGAGGCATCGTATCTCGAACGCGCCGCTAGAGTGGAACTCGTCAATGGCCAACCGGCTGCGTCCCCCGCGCCTCGGACTGCGCCCGGATCGCCGACCGCAGGCGAGACCGATGGCGATGCCGCGATCATCAGCGCCTCCGCGCGGTGCCCGTCTCTGGCTCGGCTGGCTCGCCGCCGGGACAGCAATCCTGACAATCGCCTTCATCGCGGGTCGTGCAGGGTCTGACGTCGAACTGGTTTCGCCGACACCATCCCCTTCGACCGCCGAACCGGTGGCGATAGTGTTCGGAGCCGCGCTCGACGAAGTGAGCGGCGTCGCGGTGAGTCCTACGACCATCTTCCGAGCCGGTGACCCGTTCGCCTACTCGGCGCGGCTGCCGGCCGCCGCTGGGACTTCCAGCATGCTGCTCGAAGTCGTGCGACTGGAGGCGGACGGACAGACAACGGCCCAGGCACCGCGCGAAGTGGGAATCGACGCCACCTCGCGAGTCATCGCGTTCTCGGTTTTCGCCAGCGATCTGCTTGCCGCCTGGGGACCGGGCAACTACGAGATGCGGATGTACTTCGAACCAGGAACGGACCCCGCGGCGCTGGGGCGATTCACCCTTGCCGAAGCCCCGGCGAGCGGCTGAGGCATCCGCAGCCGGGCATGGGGATCGGAGCTGTGCCCGATCTCCGATCCCGATTCCCCCGGCGTGGGGGTTGACGCCGTCAGCATCGCGCTGGACCGGGTGCCCTGCCAACCCCTGCGACCCAGCCTAACCGCACCGGACCGCACGTGTCAATCTCTAATTGACTGACAGCGCCTCGTTCGTCAGTTCGTAGGCGCCGCGGTGATCCCCCATTTCCGCGCGAAGCGCAGCCCACTCGCGCAAGACGTCGCGCGTTCTGCCCGCCGAATGCCCGCCACGGGCGAGATCCGCCGCCTCGGCGTAGCGGAGCTCCGCACCAGAGTTGTCTCCCGTACCCCGGAGGGCCCTGGCCTCGGTCAGCATGGCGGCCAGCTCGACCGCTCGATTTCCGGTCGCCTTTGCGAGCTCTATGGCGCGGTGTGCGAGCGAGGCTGCGTCCTGGTACTGGCCGCGAGCCAGGGCGATCTGTGCCTCGGTATCCAGCACGGCCGACAGGAATCGGTCATCGCCGGCGCTCTCAAACTCCGCCCTTGCCTCTGAAGCCAACTCAACCGCGCGGTCCGTGTTGCCGGTCGCAAGGTATGCCAGGGCAAGCGTGTTCTCGATCTGCGCCGATTCGAATGTGGTGCCCGCAGATCGGAAGAGTGCAAGGCCCTGCGTGCCGGTCCGAATCGCGGCCTCGGTGTCGCCGGTCTCCTGGTAGCTGATCGCGAGGTTGAAGAGGAACATGGCGCGCCGGCGGTCATCGAGGCTCTCCGCCAGGCCTCGCGCGGTCTCCAGGAAGGTAAGCGAGCGCGCGTAGTCGCCGGTCCGCGAAGCGACCGCTGCGAGCGCCATCAGCAGTCGCATCTCGAAGTCGGGATCCACCTTGAGACCAGCGCGAACACGCTCGAGCAGCGAGGTCAGCAGGCTCTGCGCATCGGCCTCCTGGTCGGAAAGATAGAGCCCGTAGGCCAGCCAGTAGCGGGCTAGGGCCTCATCTGCGACGCGCCCGTAGGCGCCGAACAGGCGGGCCGCTTCCGCCGCTGCGGGCACGGCCTCCCGACCGTTGTCCAGGCGCACGAGCGCCTCCGCGCGGCCCCGCAGGATCTCGGCTCTCCCCTGCTCATCGGGCACACCGTCGAGAAGGCGGAGGTACCCGTCGGCGGCAGCCTGCCAGTCGCCAGCCGCGAGGGTCATGTCGACAGCCAGCCGACTCCACGCTGGATTCTGTTCATCCAGGAAATGGCTCGGCGCCAGGGAGAGCCGCTCGGCGAGGTACCGCAACGCGACCATCGATGGTCGCGCGATCCCGGTCTCCAGCGCGCTCACGTATGCCTTGGTGTAGCGGTCGCCGGCGAGCTGCTGCTGCGTCAGGCCGGCTCGCTTCCGCGCTTCGCGGATGCGGTCGCCGATCTGATGAGCGAGTGCCCTGTCGTCCGCGGTGGATCGTGCAGCGGTCCGGGTGCGTGGCATTGACCGGAGTATAGCGGCCTTGGCAAGCCCCATTTGACTTCGTCCGTCCCCGAAAGTACCCGGTCCGGGTCGAGGCGCGAGTACCGATGGGTCATTGCCGACCCGACCTCCGGCAGCGAACTTCAGGGTGCGGCCGATGTCCCCCCTTGGGGATAGCCGCTAAGGAGATCGAGATGCGTAACGCACACACAGGCGGCGGCTGGCCCTCCTAGGGCAGCGTCGCGTTCAGATTCGGAGGGAACGACACCGTGGGCATGCCCGTCCACGGTGTCGTCGTGTGTCTCGCAGGTCGCCTAGATGACGGGCAGATGCTGGGGGGTCACAAGCGCCGGGGCGAACAGATCGCCAACATCGGCCAATCGGTCTGGCAGGGTCATCACGGTCCACCCGTCCGGCAGCAGTGCCGGGTCGTCGAGCTCGGCCCAGGTGATCGGCACAGACACCGGTGCTGATGCGGCGGGGCGTACCGAATAGGGCGCCACCAGCGTCTTGTTGACGGCGTTCTGGGTGAAGTCGAGGCGCGCCCTTCCGCCCCGGTCGCGCTTCGACCACTCCCAGCTCACCAGCTCCGGCACCATCTGGCCCACTGCACGGGAGAGTGACTCGACCCAGCCCCGGGTCTGCTCGAAGGTGTACCCCGCGCGGATGGGGACCCAAATCTGGACGCCGCGCTTTCCCGTCACCTTTGGCAGACCGATGACCCCAAGATGCCCGAGGGCCGCCCGGAAGAGGCGCGCAAGGACGAGCACGTCATCGAAGGTGGTCTCCGCCCCGGGGTCGATGTCGATCAGCGCGAAGGTGGGCTCGGCGGGAGCAACGGTTCGGCTGATCCACGGATGCAGCTCCACGGCGGCTTCCTGCGCGAGCCAGACCAGTGTCGCCACGCGATCAACGACGGCGTACGTGTTGGGACCCTCGTGTCCGGTGTACGACCAGCGCGACACCCAGCTCGGAGCGTGGCCCGGCAGGTCCTTCTGCCAGAAGCCTGGCCGATCGATGCCGTTGGGGAACCGCTGCAAGGTCAGACCGCGTCCGGCGAGATGCGGCACCAGAACCGCGCCGACCCGTGCGTAGTAGCGGATGAGGTCGCGCTTGCTCAACGCGGCGGGTTCACCTGCGCTGGGGAAGATGGGCTTGTCCAGGTTCGTAAGCCGCACCTCGTGCTCGGCGACTCGCCAGACGCCCTCGCCCTGCATCGCGTCGAGTTCGGCCAGTTCGTTCAGCGTCGCGGGCACCACCTCGGGCGCCGGGGGTGGTGCCGTCGTTCGCGATGCACGCCGGGGTTGGGCTGCGAGCACGTGGGCGTGCGGCTGAGATTCCTCCCGCACCACCGCCTTCGGATCTGCCCCGATCTCGATCCCCTTGAACGCCGGATGCCTGAGCACTCCGTCGGGCGTCCACTCGGTGAATTCGGCGCGAATGACGACACGCGGCTCGACCCAGCGAGCTTCCGGGGGTGATTCGGCAGGGTCGATCGGCGGAACCTCAGTACGCAGTGGTTGGAGATCGGCCAACAGCCTGCGCGCAACCGATTCGGAGATCCCACTGCCGATCTGGCCGGCCCGTCGCAGCGCACCCTCGTGGTTGACGGCCACGATGAGCGAGGCGAGCTCTGCCGCGCTCCCCTGCCCGGGAAGCCAACCGACCACGACGAATTCCTGCTCGCGCCGCAGCTTCATCTTGAGCCAGTCCCGAGATCGTCGCCCCGGTTGGTAGCGGCTGTCGCGGCGCTTGGCGACGATCCCCTCCAGGTCCTGCGCCGCCGCGGCCCGCAGGAAATCCCGGCCATCGCCCACCACGTGCGACGAGAAGCGGACGGCCGGGTCCGGGCGCAACACCCGCTGCAGGGCACGCTTCCGCTCCTCGAGCGGAACTCCCACGAGCGACTGGCCGTCGAGATGGAGCAGATCGAAGACCATGTACACAACAGGGATGGCGGCTCGCTCGTCCGACGAGAGGTGCCCCGAGGCACGAGTGCGACGTCCGGTGGATGCCTCGAGGCCTCGCAAGCCCGTGCGGTCCTGGAGCAGCGAGAAGTCGGGGCGCCCTTCGCCATCGAGCGCGACCATCTCTCCGTCCACGACCGCCTCGCGCGCATCGATCCAGCTGGCCGGACCAGCCAGGAGCGGGAAATAGGCGGCCGCGTCCACCCGGTTCCGTGTCCACAGGCGCGCGTTTCCATCGTGCACGATCGCCTGCACCCGGTATCCGTCCCACTTGACCTCAAACAGCCAATCGGGGTCGTCAAAGGCGCCGGCCACCGGGGTGGCCAGCATCGGTGCGACGAAGTCAGGCAGCGGCGCCGGAAGCGCACCGGCGAGTTCGACTGCGAAGTTCGCGGAGGGTATGGGCGCCACGAACCTCGCCGCCACGGCTGCCGCCACCTCGTCGTTGGTACGCCCGGTCATGACGCTGGTGAGGTGGCGTTCGGCATCCCAGCCCGGCAGCGCCGCCTCATCACGCTGGTGGATGAGCAACCACTGTCCGGGTTCAGTCTTGGCGCCGAAGGCGTCCCTCCGGCCGCCCGTCTGCACGATGGTGAAGCGCCCGGTCAACCGCTCGCCATGAAGCCGGAACTTCAGCTCCCCGGCCATCAGCGCAGCGGCCGGGTCGTCGGTCTCCTCGGGCTCGAAGGTTCCCCAGTCCCAGACGATCATGTCCCCCGCCCCGTACTGGCCCGCCGGAATGGTGTTTTCGAAGGACAGGTATTCGATGGGATGATCCTCGGTCCGCATCGCCATCCGGCGTTCGTCCGGATCAAGCGTCGGACCTCGCGGCACGGCCCAACTGACCAGCACACCACCGATCTCCAGGCGCAGGTCGTAGTGGAGGCGGCTGGCCCGATGGCGCTGGACCACGAAACGGCCGGTCCCCTCCCCCACCGTCGCGGGTTCGGGCTCAGGAGTGTGCGCAAAGTCTCGCTTGGACCGATAGGCGTCGAGTGGCATCGGTGTCAGATTCCGAGCTCCGCGAGGGAAGCGACTACGGCGATCGCGCCGGCTTCGCGCAATATCGCGGCATCGACCGCACCGGTCGTGACGCCGATGGCGACCATGCCGGCGGCCGCGGCCGCGAGCATGTCCCAGGTCGCATCGCCGACGTACCAGCAGCCCTCCGGCCTCTCCGCCAGTTCGCGAGCCGCGAGGAGCAGCAGATCTGGTGCCGGCTTGGCGTGCAGCACGTGGGTCCCGTCGATCACCAGCGGCTCGTTCGACAGCAGCAGCGCGGAGACGGACGCCGCGACCTGCTCCCGCCGACTCGAGGTGGCGATGGCCCACGGGGTGCCGCCTGCCTCCAGACGCGCAAGCAGTGCACTCGCGCCGGGAAGCGGCTCCGGTCGTGTGTTGAGCGAGGCGTAGATCTCCCCGGATCGCACATCGATCCTCTCGGCGCCACCAGCGGCGAGGGTAATGCCCGCCGCGGCGGCGACTTCCCGGGTCAGTCTTCGACCATCGGAACCGATCAGATCCGCGACGAGCACGCGGTCAGCCGTGATCCCCTCCTCCGCGAAGACCGCCAACCATGCCTGGATGCGGGTTTCGACGGTATCGACCAGCGTTCCGTCCAGGTCGAAGATGATGGCCGCGGGTCGTGCTAGATCGGCGAGTGGCGTCGACATCGGTCTACGATAGCCCGCGATGCCGTCTGAGTTCGCCCACCACTGGACGCTCGACCCGACGGTCACCTTTCTCAACCACGGCTCGTACGGGGCCGCGCCGCGCGAGGTGCTCGGCGTGCAGCAGGCATGGCGCGATCGGATGGAGGCCGAGCCGGTCCGGTTCTTCAGCGAGCTGGAGACCGAGCTCGACGGGGCTCGACGCGCCCTCGGAGCATTCGTAGGGGCCGATCCGGACGATCTCGCGTTCGTGCCCAACGCAACGGCCGGCACGAACACCGTCCTGAGGTCGCTCCGCTTCCGTGTCGGCGACGAGTTGCTGACCACCGATCACGCGTACAACGCCGTCAAAAACGCCATGGAGTACGTCGCCGAACGGGATGGTGCGCGAGTTGTGATCGCACCGGTACCGTTCCCGATCGACTCCCCCGAGCAGATTGTTGGCGCGGTGCTCGCTGCGGTGACGCCGCAGACCCGCCTGGC
>JBDSIN010000204.1:0-4084 GCA_039917955.1 Candidatus Limnocylindria bacterium | reverse complement strand
CCCGGCCCCGGTCGAGAACCCGGCCCCGGTCGAGAACCCGGCCCCGGTCGAGAACCCGGCCCCGGTCGAGAACCCGGCCCCGGTCGAGAACCCGTCGGTAGTCGATCCTGGCGGTTCGCCGGACCAGGGCATCCTCGGTGCGACCGACGGCAATGGCCCGACCACGATGCTGCCCGACACGGGCGTTCCCGCACCGACCGGGATCCTGGCGACCATCGGCCTTCTGCTCATGATTCTCGCCCACGTCGGCGTCCGGAAGGAACTTCACCCCGGACAAGCGTAACCGGAGGCGCATCCGGTAGAGCAGAGGCCCCCGTCGAATCGGGGGCCTTTCGCTTTGGGTCGCGCGCGACCGCCGCCACGGTCAGTCGGGTCGCTGCTCCGCGGCAACCTCGACGAAGCGGCACAGCGAATTCGCGAGGCGCATCTGCGGCGGCGTGTGAACGCGGACTTTCAGAGTTCGGGTGAAGCGACCACGATCGCCAGGCAGCGGCCGCGCGAAGCAGCCACGGTCAGGCGATTGAGCGAGAAGAGAAACTCGAGCGAGCGTGGCATCTCGCATCGACCTCAGTCTGGCGGCGCGCGGTGGCAGGTCGACTGTCGCGTCACCCGATGGGGGCGGTGCTGACGAAGCTCAGCGCCCAGGTGCAGTCGGAGGTGACGCGCACGAAGATGTCGCCGGTCAGCTCGGGATGCTCCGCGAAGAACGATGCGTACAGGTCGCCGGGGGAGACTACGCCGCCGATCGTGGCGCGGATGGCAGGGACCGGTGTGCCACTGCCGGGCACGAGGTCGACGGCAAATGAGCAGCCCTCGCGGCCGGCCGGCCTCGCGGCCACCCAGCGGACGGCGACATTCGCATCCTGGACGCGAACCGGACCGTACTCGCCGCTCGCGTCATGGGCGAATCCGCCGAGGATCGGGTTAAAGGGGACGTCGAAGAGCGCGGGCACGAGGAACGGCTCCGGCTCGAACCCTGCAGCGCCCCATCCTTCGTCGAAGGTGGGTTCGTCATCGTCGGCGTCCTTGAGCAGATACCAGCCGTGGCCGTCCACGATCACCGGACCGAGCTCGACGATCATCTGACTGCCGACCGGCAGGAAGGCCAGCAGGACGAGCTGGTCAGTACCCGGACGCGAGCGAATACGCAGACCATCCGCCGTGCTGGCCACCTGGTCACCCGCAAGGAAGATGGGGATTGCGTCCTCTCCGGGGGTGGGCGTCGGCCCCGGCGAAACTGGCGCAACCGATGTCGACGGCGCGACCGATGTCGATGCGGCCGGACTCTCGGTGGCGGCCGATGACGCGGGCGACTCCGAGGGCGATCCGGAGAGGCACCCGGTGAGGATCACCATCAGCAGCGGAGCGGTTCGGCGCATGCCGGCAGCCTACCCCAAACGCGATCTGGCGCGAGAACGGGTAGGCTTCGACCATGCCCCAGACGACTGAGACGCCGCGCTCCTCGGTGCGTGCCGACCTGCGCAACCTGGCGATCATCGCCCACGTGGACCACGGCAAGACCACGCTGGTCGATGCCATGCTTCGCCAGACCGGGACGTTTCGGGCGAACGAGGCATTGGTCGATCGGGTCATGGACTCGATGGACCTTGAGCGCGAGAGGGGGATCACCATCCTCGCCAAGCAGACGACCGTCGACTACGAGGGCGTGCGGCTGAACATCGTTGACACGCCGGGCCATGCCGATTTCGGTGGCGAGGTCGAGCGGTCGCTCCTGATGGTCGACGCGGTGTTGCTGCTGGTCGACGCGTCAGAGGGGCCGCTACCGCAGACGCGTTACGTCCTCCGCAAGGCGATGGCCCGTCATCTGCCGGTGATCGTGGCGCTGAACAAGATCGACCGAAGTGATGCACGACCGGCCGAAGTGCTCGATGAAGTCTATGAACTGTTCATCGACCTTGGCGCCGACGAGCACCAGATCGAGTTTCCGGTGATCTATACCAATGCGAAGGCGGGGACCGCGACGCTCGATCTGAGCGTTCCGGGCACCGACCTCAAACCGCTGCTGGACACCTTGATCGCGGTGACGCCGCCGCCAACGCACACCGTCGGTCATCCGCTGCAGCTGCTCGTCACCAACCTGTCGGCCAACGATTACGTCGGTCGGATGGCGGTCGGGCGCATCCGGAACGGCACGATCCGGATGGCCCAGCGCATCGTGGTCGTGCGCGATGAGCCGGGCGACACCGCCGGAAGCGTGGAGCCGGGACGCACCGTCACCCTGACGGGGACGGTCACCGCGCTGCAGACGGCGCACGGCATCGACCGTATCGACATCGCCGAGGCCGGGCCGGGCGACATCGTGTCGGTGGCGGGACTCCCGGAGGTGACCATCGGGGACACGATCACCGATCCCGGCGACCCGCGGCCGCTGCCACGGCTGGACGTTGACGCCCCCACGCTGCGGATGACCTTCGGCGTGAACACCTCGCCGCTCGCCGGCCGCGATGGCCGCCTGCTGACCACACGACAGATCCGTACGAGGCTGGCCCGCGAGGTGCTCGGCAACGTGTCAATCGAGTACGCCCCGACCGAGAGCGAGGACACCTTCGAGGTGCGCGGACGCGGCGAGCTGCAGCTGGCGGTGCTGATCGAACAGATGCGTCGCGAAGGGTACGAGCTGACCGTCAGCCGCCCTGAAGTGATCCTGCGCACCGTGGATGGCCAGGTCGAGGAGCCGTACGAGCGGATCACGGTGGATATCCCGCCCGACTACATCGGCGTCGTGCAGACCGCCCTCGCAGCACGGAAGGCGCGCCTTGAGCAGATGACGTCGGACGCCGACGGTCGTGTCCGCGTCGAGTTCATCATCCCGACACGCGGACTGATCGGATACCGCGGGCAGTTGCTGACCGACACGCGCGGGACGGCGCTCCTGCATCAGATCGGGGAGGGCTACGGCCCGTGGGCCGGCGAGGTCACCCACCGCACCAACGGCGTGCTGGTGGCGGATCGGACGGGAGTCTCCAATTCGTACGGGCTCTTCAACCTCCAGGAGCGATCCGAGCTGTTCATCGGTGCCGGCGTCGAGGTCTACGAGGGGATGGTTGCTGGCGAGAACGCGCGACCCGGCGACATGGATGTCAACGTCACGAAGGAGAAGAAACTCTCCAACATTCGCACCCACGCCCACGACGAGTCACTGCGGCTCACCCCGCCGCGGCCGATCACCCTGGAGTCGGCGATCGAGTTCATCGCGGCCGACGAGCTGGTCGAGGTCACACCGACCTCGATCCGGCTCCGCAAGCGCGTCCTTGCCCGGGGCGCCCGCGGTCGCTGACGCCGGCCTAGTTCGCCCCACGCAGGCGATCGGTCACATCGATGAAGTCGTACAGGTTTCCCTGGTTGGGGACGATGTAGTTCCGATCCGGCACGGTCGGCAGATCCAGGCCGAAGTATTCGTTGAAGAGCACGCGGAACTGGTTTACGGGCGTGATCGACGGATACAGCCCGATCGCCTCCGCATCCATGCCGGGCAGGTAGAAGGCGCTCAAGATCCCGAACTTCTCGCGGAGCTCGGCGGGGGTGGCCGACGTCCAGTCGAACCGTCGCTCGTTCTGGCGATAACGCTGGGGCCACGGGCCCTCGTCTGCCTGGATGACGAGGATCGGCTGCTCGTCGGGCGGCAGGGCGAGCAGGCCATCGATGAAGGCAAGCGTCTCCATGTTGGCATAGCCCACCTGGTCCACGTAGTTCTGCGCCCACGATCGGTTGGCCGCCTCCTGCTCGGTCACGAAGCTGCCGTCGCTGTGGAAGACAAAGGGATCGTGGGGAAGCGCGAGGTGGGCGTGCACGAACTTGGGACCATCCAGGGTCGTGGCGTGGTGCAGCCGATCCCATTCGTACCGCGTCTGGTTCCAGCGATTGCGCCGCCAGTCGTACGGGGCGTCGGTTCCGAGATCCTCGAGCGCCAGCAGCGCCGTCGATCGCGAGAGCACATCGAGGAATTCCGACCCGAGCTTGTCGTAGACGTAGTTGATCTCGGCTGATGGGTGTCGCTGGGTGGGAGCCCAATAGGTCCCCAAGTAGATGAATCGGTAGCCCTGGGTGGCGAGGAAGCGCTCGA
>JBDSIN010000203.1:0-2843 GCA_039917955.1 Candidatus Limnocylindria bacterium | reverse complement strand
CGACGGTCTCACACCTGCAAGATCCTTCAGGGCCTGAAGGCCCTTCAGGATGACACCGGGCAGAGAGGGAGGGAGCGGCCTTCGGCCGGTCCTGCGCCCCTGCGCCTCCGCGCCCCTGCGTCCGGCTTCACGTTGATCGAATTGCTGGTCGTGATAGCGGTGATCGCCATCCTGGCCGGCCTTGTCGCGCCGCAGGTCTTCTCGAATGTCGGCGACGCCCGGACCACGAGTGGCCGAGCGCAGATCGAGAACTTTGGCCTGGCGCTCGACGCGTACCGGCTGGACAACCACCAGTATCCGTCGACCGAGCAGGGGTTGGCGGCGCTGATGACCGCGCCCACGGGCGACCCGCCGGCCGCGAATTGGCGCGGTCCCTACCTTCGGCGGGCCCTCCCCAATGACCCCTGGGGTCATCCCTACCTCTATAGATGCCCCGGGGACTCGGTCCCGACGGGGTACGATCTCCTGTCCTATGGCAGGGATGCCAAGGCGGGTGGGGCTGGGGAAGATCAGGACATCACCTCGTGGGGACCGTCGGAGCGATGACCGTCGCGTTCAGGTACCGCGCGGCGCGGAGCGACGGGAAGGTCATCGGCGGGGTGGTGGAGTCTCCCACACCGACCGAGGCGAGTCGACGTCTGACGGAGCGGGGGCTTCACCCCCTCTCGCTCGAACCGACGACCGTCGCGGAGCGCTCGGTGCGCGCCGCGCCTCGGCGCGAACTGGCGGCGGTATTCCAAGGCCTAGCTTCGCTGGTCGGGGCGGGGGTACCGGTGCTGCGGGCGATCGAGGCGACACGGGCGACCGCGGGTGCGCGCCTGCGCGACGGCCTGGCCGCCGCCGCGAACCAGGTGCGCGAAGGGCGCTCGCTGGGTGAAGCGCTCGGCGGCCTACAAGGACTGGTCCCCAACGTGGTGGTGGGGATCGTGCGCGCCGGAGAACGCGCCAGCCGACTCGCACCCGCGCTCGATGAGGCCGCCACCCACCTCGAACTCGAAGCCGATCTCGAGTCGAGCGTCCAACAGGCGCTCGCCTATCCGCTCATCCTCCTGGTCGCCGGGCTCGCCTCGACTGGTGTCATCGCCACGGTAGTGGTCCCTCGTTTCGCGGCGATCCTCGCCGACCTCGGCCACGAGCTGCCCCCATCCACCCGCCTCCTTCTGGCCACCAGCGCGTTCGTGGGGCATTGGTGGTGGGCGCTGCTCGTGGCGGGCGCACTTCTCGCAGGCCTGATCGCGCGGGCGATGGGGGACCCGGAGAATCGGCGCCGAGTCGCCGACTTTCTCCTCGGGGTCCCACTGCTCGGTGGGGTGCGACTCTCACTGGCCACGGCGCGCGCCTCCCGTGCCGCCGCATCGGCCCTGAGTGCAGGAGTGCCATTGCTCCGCGCCCTCGGCGCGGCTGGGGAAGCGGCGGGCGATCCGGCGGTGCGCCAGCGACTTGCGCGAGCATCGACCGATGTGTCGGAAGGGGCCGCGCTGGCCCCAGCCCTGGAGCGTCACAAGGCGCTCCTGCCGAGCGCGCTGCAGCTCGTCGCGGTCGGGGAAGCGAGCGGACAGCTCGGCCCGATGTTTCGCCGAGCGGGCGCTCTTGCGGGACAGGAAGCGGAACGGCGGCTGCGGACCCTGGTAGGTCTGCTGGAGCCGGGGCTGGTGGTCTTCTTCGGCGGGTTGGTGGCGTTCGTGGCCGCGGCGTTGCTGCAGGCCGTCTACTCGCTCCGGCCATGAGAATCGTATCCGGAGTGCGGGGGACGACCCTGATCGAGCTGATCGTGGTGCTGGCGATCGTCGGTCTTCTCTTCGGCGTGGCGATCCCGGCCCTCACATCAGTGCCGCCCACGGTGAGCGACGAGTCGGGCCTCGACAGTTTCCGTCTTGCCTCGGTCCGATCAGGGGCGGTGACGCATCGCGCCCTTCGTGACACGGTGGCGGCGATGACTGCCCTTCCTGACGGACGGCTGATCGGTGGAGGCCGGCACGATGCGCGATGAACAGGGTGCTGTACTGCTCGAGGTCCTCGTCGCCCTCGCGATCCTCGCAACCGCGGGGACTACGCTGGTGAGCATGGTCACCGAACAGGTGCGCGCCGTAGCGACAGTGCGCGAGCGGGAAGACGAGTACCGCGCGGCGGATGGGGTGTTGAGCCGTCTGGCGCTACGCGACCGCCAGGGGCTCGACATCCGGATAGGACGTCGCGAAGAAGGGTCATTCGTGACCGACGTGCAGCGTCCGCGTCCTGGTCTATACCGGCTCTCGGTCCGCGCCGCGGCGGCGCCCGAGTTGGAGCTTTGTGTGACCGTGGTCTATCGCGCGGGGGAATCGTGACCGCGCGAGGCCGTCGTCCTGAGCAGAGCGAGGGATTCACCCTCATTGAGGTGATGGTCGCGCTCCTGCTGACGAGCCTCACGGCGCTCCTGGCCCACGCGCTCTTGAGTGGCGTGATGTTGGGGGAGGAGGCGTTGCGTCGCGGCGTCGAAGCGCTTGATGGCGCCACGGCGGCGCGGAGTTGGGCGCTCGAAGCGTGCCGTGGCCTTGAGGTGGGGACCCCGGGCACCCTCGGATTCGAGGGGACCGCGACTGAGGTCCGCTTCGACTCTCGCCTGATGGGCGGCGATGGCTGGGTCGAGCGGCAGGCGATCCGCATTTCTGTCGAAGGGCCTGGTGTCACGATCCGCACGCCGGTGGTCACTGCCCGGCTTGCAGACTCGGTCGGCGCCGCAGCCATCGACTATCTGCTCGATGGCGCTGGGGAGGGGGGTTGGGTGTCGGGGTGGTCCTCGCCAGTCAGCGCACCGCTCGCCATCCGCCTGCGGTGGAACCGTGGCGAGGTCATCGACACGCTCC
>JBDSIN010000202.1:0-5859 GCA_039917955.1 Candidatus Limnocylindria bacterium | reverse complement strand
GGGAGCACAGTGCTCGGGCGTCGGGCGCCGGTGCCGATGGAACGTGGATCTTCGAGTTCTCAAGGCCCCTACAGACCGGTGATCCGCAGGATGCCCAGTTTGTCAGCGGGGGCACCGCGCATGTCGGCCTGGCGTTCTTCGACCCCACCGAGAGTGCCGCGGGTTGGAGCGATGCCGGGCACCTGCAGAGCGCATACAACGGCTGGATCGAGGTGACCCTGCCGTAAGGCGACCGACCGCAACGGATGACATCGGGGCCTATCCCGATGCGGAGCCCGACCAGCGAAGAAGGCGCCTGCGGGGCGCCTTCTTCGCTGGTCGGCTCGAGCTGCAGTTAGCTGAGCTGGCTCGTGCAGTGCGGGCAGCGGGTTGCGGCGACCGGGATATCGGTGGCGCAGAACGGGCATGCCTTGGTGGTCGGCGCAGGCTCGGGTTCGCCCTTTCGCAGCCGCGTGTTCATGTGGTTCACGGGCTTGATGACGAAGAAGAAGATCGCCGCAGCGATCAGCAGGAAACTGATCAGCGCGTTCAGGAAGAGGCCGTAGTTGACGGAGGCCTCGCCGGCCTGGAAGGAGAGCGTGGCGAAGTCCGGCACGCTGAGCACTCCGAGCAGCGGCGTGAGAATGTCGCCGACGAAGGAGGTCACCATTGCGCCGAAGGCGGCGCCGATGACGATACCGACCGCCAGGTCGATCACGTTGCCGCGCATGATGAAATCGCGGAATTCCTTGAGCATTGGGCTTCTCCCTTGAGGGGCGTACGTGCCGCCACGCCGCGCGGGAGCCGGCAGAAGTGCGGCTACGATGCTCGGAGTATAGGTCGCGCCATGCAGGTCGGGCCGCCTGAGCCGTTGATCCCGATCTCGGTCGCAGGGTAGGCGTGCACCTCGCATCCGGCATCCTCCAGGGCCCGTCGCGTGACCGGATTGCCCTCGGCCATGACGAGCACCCCGGGCCGCACCGCCAGGACATTGCAGCCGAGGGTCGGGTACTCCGCATCGGGCACGGCAACGGTGCGAATGCCCAGCTCGCGGAGCAGCTCCCAGAGTCCGGCGGGCAGGAGTGGCAGGTAGACCACCGCCAGGTCCTCGGTGACCGGGGAGATGACCGACAGCAGGTGCACCAGCTCGTCGTGGCCGCGCCAGTACGGGACGTCGAAGATGCGCACGTCCCCGCCAACCAGCGAGGCCAGCTGTCGTGCCCCCGCGTCGCTGGTGCGCAGCGACCGCCCGATGCACAGCAGGTCGGGCCGCAGCCACAACGTGTCGCCGCCCTCGATGGTGCCCGGCGCCTCGATCCGGCCCAGCGTCGGAATCCCGGCGGCGATCGTCCACGCCTCCAAGAGCGCCGGCTCTCCCTGCCGGTTCGGCTTGCCGGGGCGCAGCGTGATCGCCCCGCGGTCGGTGACGAGCAGCGGGTCAAAGGTGTAGACGAGGTCCGGACCAGCCTCGCCTGCGAGAACGTGGACGGCCACGCCAAGCCGAGTGAGCAGCTCCGCGAACGCGTCGTGCTCACGCTGCGCAGCCGCCAAATCGACCGGGTGGCCGAAGCCGTGCGCAGGATTCTCGAACGCGGCGCCGAAGGCGGCATCGGGACGGTGCACGAGGACGTCGCGCAGCGGCGCGGTCATGCTCTGGGCGCCGTAGCTGGCGAAGGTCGGAGTCATCGGTGTCGAGGATAATCGCACCGATGCGCCTCGCGACCTGGAACGTCAACTCGCTGAAGGCTCGCCTCGAACGGGTGCTGGCCTGGCTCGAGGCGGTGCAGCCCGAAGTGCTGTGCATGCAGGAGACCAAGCTCGCCGACACGGCCATCCCGGAACTTGATTTCCGAGCCCTCGGTTACGAGGTCGCGCACCACGGGCTGGGTCAGTGGAACGGCGTGGCCATCGCTTCTCGCACCGGCCTCGCAGACGTCCAGGCTGGACTGCCGGCAGCCGAGGGCTGGACCGATGAGGGCGGCCGCTTCCTGGCGGCCACCTGCGGCGGCGTCCGCGTGGCGAGCATCTACGTGCCGAACGGGCGGGTGGTCGGTTCGGAGTTCTACGACGCCAAGCTCGCCTGGCTCGACCACCTCAACCGCTGGCTGACCGATGTCTGCGATCCGGCGTCACCCCTGGCGGTGTGCGGCGACTACAACGTCGCGCCGTCCGACGACGACGTCTACGACCCGGCCGCGGTCAACGGCGGGACGCATGTCTCCGAGCCGGAGCGGGCGGCAGTGGCGCGGATGCGCGACTGGGGCCTGGTCGACGTGGTGCGCCGATTCCATCCGGAGTCCGGCTACTTCACCTGGTGGGACTACCGGGCGGGGAACTTCCACAAGAACCTGGGGATGCGCATCGACCACGTGTACGTGACCGAGCCGTTGGCGGCTCGTGCCATGCGAGCCGAGCGCGACCGGGAGGCGCGCAAGCCGTCCTCCTATCCCGGCATTCCCTCGGACCACGCCCCCGTGGTCGTCGATTTTGCAGACTGGTGATGGGCAGGACCTCCGGGTGGGTGGGCGCATCGGCGATCGGCTTCTAGAATCTCCCGGATATCACAGCGTCGGAGGTTGTCTGGTCCTGCGCGCAGACCGGTTCGCCACGCGCCTTCTGGCGAGTGTCCTGGTGGCCTCGCTGGCGGCCGCGTGCTCGTCTGTGCCGTCGGCCTCGCATAGCAGCATTCCGGCGAGTCTCGGACCAACGCCGAGCCCCAGCCCAATCGTCCTGACCGCCTACCCGAGCGGCTTCCCCACAACCTACTCCAACGTGGTGGACCCTGGCCCGGCGCTCTACACGCCAGTCGAGGGCGGCCTCAGCCGCGAGTACACCGGCACGCTGCGAGCCGGTGACGGGACGACCGGAAGCTACGTGGCGACCCTCGTGGAGAACCGGGTTGCCGTCGCCGAGATCACGTGCGGCGGCTTGATGTACGGGGATCTCTTCACGTCGGAGAACCCGGTCATCACGTTCGATCTGGAATTCCCCGACTGGGGCCGCGCCGTCCTGGTGGCCACCGACCGCATCGTCGTGTTCAGCAGCTCGCGGAACGCCAGCTCGCCGGCGACCTGCGACGAGCTGACCGGCGGAACCTACCAGTTCGAATTCACCGGCGGGTCGATCCTGCAGCTCAAGAGCGGCACCTGGCACCAGGACGCCGACGGCATGCTGGTCTTCGATGAGCCCGCGCCGGCATCATCCCCGTCGGAGAGCCCCGGCTAGATCGCGTCCGGGCCGTGTTCGCGGCCAGGTGATGGATCTCGCCCCCACGAAGCGCCGATAGGCCTCCAGCGCATTCCGCAGGGCTGGGACGAAGTCTGGCCCCTCCATCGGTGCGAAGCCGTCCTCGAACCAGATGCCGGCAATCCGCAGGGTCCGGTCGCCGCGCGTCAGGCGCGGCTCGATCCGCCCCACCAGCCGGTCCCCGAACAGGAGCGGCAGGGCGTAGTAGCCGAAACGACGCCTGGCGGCCGAGGTGTAGACCTCCCAGGTGTACTCGAACCCGAACAGGCTCTTGACCAGGCGACGATCCCACATCAGAGGGTCGAGGGGAGCCAGGAACGAGACCGATGGCGTGGAGGCCCCGGGATCCACAGCCGCTGCCAGGATGGACAGCTCTTCAGCCACCAGGTAGCGCACCTCGCGAATGCCCTCAACCGCGCAGGGCAGCAGCACGCCATCTGCCACGAGCCGATCCGTGATTCGGGCGCGATTCGCAGCGCTGCCAGTGCCGCTCACCAACGTTGAGTCGCCACCGACCGCCATCAGTCCGACTGCGCGATGACGAGACAGCAGCAGGTGGCGGTGCTGATCGTGGAGGTCAGCCACGGTGGCGAGGAGCTCCGCGGGCACGAGCCGCTCGATCAGGTCGTAGTAGCGGCGGCTTCCCTCGCGGCGGGCGATCCCCAGCTGGCCGATCACAAACAGCGCCTCCATCACCGCCTTGGCGGCGCGGGTATTCGTCGCGCCCGTGGCGTCCCACCACCACTCGATGCGATGCTCGATGTCGCGGAACGCATCGGTCGAGAGCTGACCGTCGCGCTCGACGCGTCCCAGGATGATGGCGACCAGATCCGCATGCTCGCGCAGGACGCCCTTCTCGAGGTCGTCGCGCCACCGCTCCCAGGCCGCCCGATAGAAGGGAAGTTCATGCATCGGCAGGATGTTCAGGCTCTTGTTGTAGAGCTCGATCAGGCGCCGATCTTGCAGCGGCCCGTAGAGCCATCGGTCGCACCACTCGCGCCGGTATTCCTTGATCCGGGCGTGGAGCGCCAGGTCGTGGTTCCGCGCGCCGGGCACCTCGAGCGGGTCGAATTGCAGGCTTCCCAGCGAGTCCACCACGCGCATGACCGATTCCGGCTCCGCGGGCAGTGAGCGCGGCGGGTCGAGCAGGTGGCGGCGCACAAGAAAGCGGCGGGCGCGTGCGGCCGAGATCCGGAGATCGGGGAGCGGCGAGAGAGGCATCGGTCGGGATGCTACCAGCGGCAATCCGCTGGCACTCGTAGGTTCTGAGTGCCAATCGGTATAATCCGGCCGCCATGGCGGTGAAGCGCGATTACTACGAAGTGCTGGGCGTGCCGCGCGATGCCTCCGACGAGGAGATCAAGCGCGCGTTCCGTCGTGCCGCTCAGCGGCACCACCCCGATATCGATGGCAGCGACGGGGCCGAGGAGCGATTCAAGGAGCTGAACGAGGCGTATCGCATCCTAGGTGATCGGCAGCGTCGCGGTGCCTACGACATGTTCGGACACGCCGGAGTGGACGGGGCAAGTGCCGGGGCCGGGGGTGGAGCGGGTGGCGGCTTTGGGCCGTTCGGCGACATCTTCGACGCGTTCTTCGGTGGCTCGCCGGCGGGGTCGCGGCAGCGGCGACGCGTCGTGGCCGGAGCCGACCTGCGCTACGACCTGACCATCGAGTTCGCCGAGGCGGTCAGTGGCGTCGCCAGGGAGATCCACTTCCCGGTCCTGGTCGGCTGCACCGTCTGCGACGGGAGCGGGGCCGAGCCGGGCAGCCAGCGCGAGACCTGCCCGGAGTGCAAGGGCAGCGGCGAGCGGCGGCGAGTGAGCCAGACGATCCTGGGCCAGATGGTGAACATCACCGCGTGCCCGCGCTGCAATGGCGAGGGGCAGATCGTGACCACGCCGTGCACCACCTGCCGCGGCGATGGACGTGTCCGCGAGGAACGAACGTTGACCGTGACCGTTCCCGCGGGCATCGACTCCGGGCAGCGCATCGCCCTCGAGGGGCAGGGTGAGGCGGGGCCCCGTGGAGGGCCGCCCGGCGACCTGTACGTTGCGGTCACGGTGAAGGCACACCCGCTCCTGGTCCGCCGCGGGACTGAGCTGTACCACGAGCTGCCGGTCAGCTTCCCGCAAGCCGCGCTCGGGGCCACCCTGACCGTCCCCACCGTCGAGGGGACTGAGGAGGTCCAGATACCGGCCGGTACCCAGAGCGGGACCGAGGTTCGTTTGCGGGGCCGGGGCGTGCCGCACTTGCGCGGCGTCGGCCGGGGCGACCTCCACGTGATCGTGACGGTCGTTGTCCCATCCAAGGCATCAAAGAAGGAGCGCGAGCTCCTCAAGCAGCTCGACGAGGTGAGCGGTCCGGCGGTCCTGCCCAAGGGCGGCCCGAGCCTGGTCGACCGGCTGCGCGACCTGTTCGGCTGATCGGCCACAGCGCGGTGCGTTGGCTGGAGCTGACCGTCGAGGTCGACGTGGAGGCGGTCGAGCCGGTCAGCGAGATCTTCGGCCGCCTGGGGCGGGGCGCCGCCGTTCGACCAACGCGCCTCATCCGCGACCCGAGCGATGAGCTGTCTGCTCGCGAAGACCCCACTGCGCCGTACGAGATCACGGCGCACCTGCCCGAGGACGACGCCGC
>JBDSIN010000201.1:0-10680 GCA_039917955.1 Candidatus Limnocylindria bacterium | reverse complement strand
TAGCGCTCCGCCATCGGGACCCGGACGCCGCGCTCGCGGGCCACCTCCAGCGCTCGCTCGTAGCCGGCGTCGGCGTGGCGAATGACGCCCATCCCCGGGTCGGCGGTGAGCACCCGCTCCAAGCGCGCGGCGGCGGCATCGGTTCCGTCGGCCACGATCACCATTCCGGCATGCAATGAGTACCCAATCCCGACCCCGCCGCCATGGTGGAAGCTGACCCAGGTGGCGCCGGCGGCCGTGTTCAGCAGGGCGTTGAGGATCGGCCAGTCGGCGATCGCATCAGACCCGTCGCGCATCCCCTCCGTCTCGCGATACGGGGAAGCGACTGACCCCGCGTCCAGGTGGTCGCGCCCGATCACGATCGGCGCCGCCAGCTCTCCCGACCGCACCATCTCGTTGATGCGCAGCCCCGCCTTCGCCCGCTCGCCGTAGCCGAGCCAGCAGATTCGCGCCGGCAACCCCTGGAACGGCACCTTCTCCTCCGCCAGTCGCAGCCATCGGTGCAGGGAGGCGTCCTCGGGGAAGAGCTCGGCCAGGGCAGCATCGGTCTTGAGGATGTCGTTCGGGTCGCCCGACAGGGCGGCCCAGCGGAAAGGCCCCTTCCCCTCACAGAAGAGCGGCCGGATGAACGCCGGCACGAAGCCGGGGAAGTCGAAGGCATCGGCCACCCCGTTCTGGTGAGCGAACGTGCGGATGTTGTTGCCATAGTCGAAGGTGACCGATCCGGACCGATGAAAGGCGAGCATCGCCCGCACGTGTTCGGCCATGGATGCCAGCGAGCGGCGGGTGTACTCCGCGGGGTCGGTCTCGCGCAGCGCGAGCGTCTCGGCGAGGGGCATGCCTCCGGGCACGTACCCGCCCAGCGGGTCGTGGGCGCTGGTCTGGTCGGTGACCAGGTCGGGGTGCCAGCCACGCCGGACCAACTCCGGCTCGACCTCCGCAGCGTTGCCGATCAGCGCGATGCTGCGCGCCTCGCCGGCGGTGCGCCAGGCGTCCACCTTGGCGACCGCAGTGTTCAGGTCATCTGATATCTCGTCCACGTAGCCCGCCCGCTGGCGCCGCTCGGCGCGCGCTGGGTCCACCTCGATGGCCAGGCAGGCGCCCTCGTTCATGGTCACCGCCAGCGGCTGCGCGCCGCCCATCCCGCCGAGTCCCGCCGTGAGGGTGGCCGTTCCCTTCAACGAGCCGCCGAAGTGCTGGCGAGCGGCCTCGGCGAAGGTCTCGTAGGTGCCCTGGACGATCCCCTGGGTGGCGATGTAGATCCACGAGCCGGCGGTCATCTGCCCGTACATCGTCAGGCCGGCGCGCTCCAGCTCGCGGAACTGCTCCCAGGTTGCCCAATGCGGGACCAGGTTGGCGTTGGCGATCAGCACGCGCGGCGCGTCGGGCGTGGTGCGGAAGACGCCCACCGGCTTGCCAGACTGGACCAGCAGCGTCTCGTCGTTCTCCAGGCGTCGCAGCTCGGCCACGATGGCGTCGAACGCCTCCCAGCTGCGCGCCGCGCGGCCGGTGCCGCCGTACACGATCAGGTGGTCCGGGTCTTCGGCCACCTCGGGGTCGAGGTTGTTCATCAGCATGCGGAGCGCCGCCTCCTGGCCCCAGCCCTTGCAGGAGAGCTGCGTCCCGCGTGGCGCGGTCACGCGACGAGGTCCGGAGGCGGGTCTAGCGGTCGTCGTCATGGACCCGATGATAGGCCGGTCGTTCCGGTCAGTTCGCGGCCGAAATCAGGAACGCCGCCGCGAAGCCCAGGACTGTGGCCAGCCCGGCGGTGTCGCCGCCCTCACCGTACGCCTCGGGGATCATGGTGTCGACCAGCATGGTCAGGATCGCCCCCGCGGCGAAGGCCTGGATCACCGGGAGCGCCCCGGCCGTCATCCCCTCCAGCACGCCGTAGCCGATGGCGGCGGCCAGCCCCGAGGCCAGCGCCACGCCGACCCATAGGCGCAGGATCCAGCCCGGCCGATGACCCTCCCTTCGCAGGTCCACGGCGGCCGTGAACGCCTCGGGGATGTTCGACACCAGCACAGCCGCAAAGAAGGCGAATCCGAAGGTGCCACCACCGATCAGTGTCGATCCGAGCACGACGGACTCGGGGATCCCGTCGAGCAGGGCGCCGAGCACGATCGGCAGCCCAGTCGCCTTGTCCGAGGCCCGCACGCGCTTGCCGCGCCGGCCGCCACCAAACCGGTGAATCAGCTGGTCGCCGAGGTAGAAGGTGAGCGAACCTGCGGCCAGGCCGATCACCAGCGACCACGCGCCGCCCCCTGCAAACGCCTCGGCCGTCAGGTCAAAGGCGAGCGCACTGATCAGGGCACCTGCCCCGAAGCCGATGGCCAGGGCGGCGATCCGCCGTGGCAGGCGCAGCACCAGCCCGGCCGCCGCTCCCAGCACCAGCGACGAGGCCGCCAGGAGCGCCCAGATGCCCGCCTCAATCATCGAGTCAGTCGTCGCCGAAGGGGTTCGGACGCTTCGGCTTCTCGGGAACGCGGAAGAGGTCGTCCTCGCTTCGACGCTTGGGCAGCGGGAGCGGCCAGTCGTCACCCTCGTCGGCAGGCTTCGAAGCCGAGAGGAGGTCGGCCCAGCCGATCTCGGTCGCTCCGCCCAGCTCGCGGCGCATGACCGGGTAGCGATCGCCGCCCGAGGCGCGCTCGAAACCCGCGGCCGCGTAGACCGCCGCAGGCCCTGGAGAGGGGATCCACGGGTCGGCAACGGTCTCGGGGTACGCCTCCACGGCGGTGATCCCGCGGCGGTCAAGCTCATCGCACACGGCGCTGAGCAGCGCCGCGCCTGTCGTCTCGCGCTCCGGCGTCCCCGGCACGACCTGCAGGCAGGTCACCACCCACGGCGCCTGCGAGTCGGGCAGTTCGGGGTAGCGCTCGCGGATGGAGAGAGCGCGGGGATACGCGGCAAGCGGGCCGAACTGTGCCCAGCCGACCGCGACCCGGTCGCCGGTCGCATCGGTCAGCCAGGCCAGCATCCCGTAGGCACCGGCCACGCGGGCCCCGGCCATCAGCCGGGAGAGCTTCAGATCGTGTGCGGCGCTCGACTCGGTCGCCTCGCGGTGGCCATCCTGCCGCTCCCAGTAGTCGCAGGTCTGGCAGCGCGCGCCCGGCGCGGCGGGCGCGGGGATGTCGTCAAACGAGGCCTCGCCGACGACCGTGAAGGAGAGTTCGTCGCCCATCGGTCAGATCCGGTCGGCCGTCCGCAGCAGCTCGCCCGAGGCGATCACCTCTCTCGCGGCGGCGATGTCGGGGGCGGGGGATCGGTCCTCGGCCAGGTGTGCCACGACGCGACGCACGGCGGCATGCGCACGAGCGACGCCGGCACCGGGTCGCATCGGTGCGCGGAAGTCGAGCCCTTGCGCAGCGCACAGCGCCTCGATCGCCAGCACCGTCTCGGTGCGGTCCACCACCTCGCGCAGGTGCAGGGCACCGGTGGCGCCCATCGAGACGTGGTCCTCCTGGTTGGCGCCGGTCGGGATGCTGTCGACCGATGACGGATGCGTCAGCGTCTGCAGCTCGTTCACCAGGGCGGCGGCGGTGTACTGGGTGATCATCAGCCCGCTGCGCAGGCCCGGCTCCTCGGAGAGCACCGCCGGCAGGCCGGAGAGGTGCCCATCCACCAACCGCGCGGTGCGTCGCTCGGAGATCGACGCCAGCTCGGCGATGGCGATCTTGGCGTAGTCGACCACGATTGCCAGCGGCTCGCCGTGGAAGTTGCCGCCCGAGATGACGCGGCCGTCGGGGAAGACGAGCGGATTGTCGGTGGCGCTGTTGATCTCCACGGCCAGCACCCGCTCCAGCTGGTCGAGGGCGTCGCGGACCGCGCCGTGGACCTGCGGCATGCAGCGCAGCGAGTAGGGGTCCTGCACCCTGTGGCCGCTGGCGGCATGGGCCGCCCCGATCTCGCTGCCGTCGAGCAGGGCGCGAAGGTGCGCCGCAACCGCCACCTGGCCCGGGTGCGGCCGCGCGCCGATCAGCGCCTCGTCGAAGGCGGCCGCCGTCCCCTCCATCGCTTCGAGGCTCATGGCGCCGATGACGTCAGCGGAGGCCGCCAGTCGCCGTCCATCGGCGAGAGCCAACGTGGCCAGCCCGGCCATCATCTGGGTCCCGTTCAGGAGCGCCAGCCCCTCCTTGGCGCCGAGCTCCAACGGCGCGAGGCCGGCAGTGCGGAGGGCGTCGCCGGCGGGCGAGGCGCCCGCGTCGGTGTCCACCATGCCCTCGCCGATGACCGCCAGCGCCAGGTGAGCCAGCGGCGCCAGGTCGCCGCTGGCTCCCACGCTGCCGCGTGACGGGATGACCGGATGGATGCGGGCGTTGAGCATGTCAAGCAGCAGCTCCGCCAGCTCAGGGCGTACGCCTGATAGCCCGACCGCCAGCGCGTTGGCCCGCAGCAGCAGCATCGCCCGCACCACTTCCTCGGGGAGCGGGTCGCCCACGCCAGCGGTGTGCGATCGAACCAGGTTTCGCTGCAGCTCGGCCACCCGGCCCGGCTCGATGCGGACATCAGCCAGGTCGCCGAACCCCGTGGTCACGCCGTAGATCGTGGCGTCGTCGGCGACGAGGCGCTCGATCACCGCGCGTGATGCGGACATCCGTGCGGCCGCCTCGGCTGCCAGCGTCACCCGACGGCCATCGCGGGCGACCGACGCCACGTCGGCCGCGGCCAGGTCGTGGCCGGTGAGGACCAGGTTGTCGCCGGGTGGCGCTGGCGTGGCGAGCTCCTTTCGCGTGCGGACCGGAAGCTGCCCACCCGACGGCCGAGCCGGGAGGCGCTCCTATACTACGCAGCGTGCGACGCCTGCCGGACCCCCAGCGCCGCCCCGCCGCGGGCGCGGACGGCGGCAACGCCCTGAAGGGGGCCATCCCCAGCCCGGCGGCCGCGTTCCTGATCACCCTGATCGTGCTCCCCAGCCTTTTCTGGCTGGTCACCCTCAAGCGCACCACCAACCACACCGTGCCCGAGGAGTGGCTGATGGCCAACGTGGTGCCGGCGGTGCACGACTGGGTGGTGGCCACGGTTCCGCTGCTGGACGCACTGCTGATCGGGGTCAGTGGCCTGGGGTCCGGCTGGTTCGTGGCTCTCGCGTTCGGTGTCGCCGGGCTGCTGGCGCTCGCCCGCCGCCGGACCGATCTGGCCCTGGTCCTCGCCGCCGGGACGCTCGCCTTCCCGACCGAGTGGGCACTCAAGTACTTCACCGCCATTCCGGAGATCAGCCTGGCCCAGCTCGGCAACGCACTCTTCAATACCGGTGGTATCGGCCTGGACAACATCGCCGACTTCCCTGCCGGCCATGCGCTGCGGGCGACCGTCTTCTACGGGCTGGCCGCGTTCTGCTTTGCTCGCCTCACCGGCGACCGGCGGCTCGGGATGATCGCCTATGGGGCGGCGATCATCCTGATCGGGGCGATCAGCCTGATCCGCGTCTACCTTGGCGCCCACTACCCGATGGACGTGCTCGGCGGCTGGATGGGTGGAGCCGCGCTGACCGCGGTGATCGTGGCGGTGCACATCCTGGTTGCCGACGACCGCACGCGCGCCTAGGCCGATGCTCGACTTCATCGATCGCACCATCGTCCCGTTCTTCCTGTCGCTGTACGACGCGATCGGCTATGTAGGGGTGGCGTTCGCCATCGCTCTCGAGACCTTCGTGCCCATCATCCCCAGCGAGATCATCGTGCCGATGGCCGGCTGGAAGGTGAGCCAGTCGGCCGCCGATCCATCGGTCCTGGAACCGCTGACCAATGCGCCGTGGAACTGGCTGGCGGTGCTGTTGATCGCCACCGCCGGCGCCGTCATCGGATCGCTGGCCGGTTACCTGATCGGTGCCTGGGGCGGACGGCCGCTGCTGGATCGGTTCGGTCGCTACGTCCACATCAAGCCCGAGGACCTGGACCGCGCCGACGCCTGGTTCGCTCGGTACGGCGACCGCGCCGTCTTCTTCGCCCGCCTGGTCCCGCTCCTGCGCGCCCTCATCAACTATCCGGCCGGCGTGGCGCGCATGCCGGTCGGGCGCTTCCTGCTCTTTTCCGCGCTCGGCTCCCTGCCATGGAACGCCGGGCTGGTGCTGGCCGGCTTCCTTCTGGGCGAGAACTACCGGAACCTGTACACCGCGATCCGCCCATTCGAGTACGCGATCTACGCGATCGTGCTGCTGGGTACGGCGTACGTCATCTACCGATGGCTCGGGGGACGAAGGGCGACGGCCGCCTAGAAGCCGATCCGGGCCGGCACGAAGATCAGGTTGGTGCGGCCCGGCCGGAATTCGGCATTGACCACCACCACCTTGTTGATCCCTGAGCCGATCTTGTAGGCCAGCTGCGAGCGAGCCTCCTCCAGCGGCAGGGCGTGCTCTTCAATGCGCCGCATCGCCTCGTCGAGGTCGGTCACCAGCTTCTGGGTGCCTACCACCCAGATCACCCGCCCGGCGCCGTACACGTACGCGGAGAGCTGCGACCCGGTCTGCGAGGCGATCACCACCTGCCCCGAGTCGGTGACGGCATGGACGCTGCCGACCACGAACTCCGGAGCCGAGCGCATGCGGCGAATCTGGGCGGCGTCGGCCTTGCGATCGAGTTTGAGGTAGGCCGGTCGCACCGCGGCGTAGCGACCGCTCTGCTCCAGGTCCTCGAGCAGCCCTAGCTTCTCGATGGTGCGCGAGGTGGCGCACAGCACCTCCGCGCCGTCGGGGATCAGTTCCAGCACCCGCGCCCGTGCCGCCGCCGGGCTGGGGGCCAGCTCGGCATCGATCTGGTTGGCCCGCAGCGCTGCGATGGTGCGCGCCACACGCGCACGGGATGCCGGTCGGTTGAATTCATGCATGGACGGATCCCCTTTTGCCCCGTAGAATACTTGCAGCAAATTCTTGCGACACGTTGCCGTGCGGCGGTTGCCCTTACCGTTGCCCGAATTGATGAGGTGATGGCATGACCGAATCCGTGGTTGGGACGCGTGAGACAGAGACCTCTGTGCGGGCCCCCGATGAGCAGATGCGCATCGGCGTGATGACAGGGCCCGGCGAGATCGAGATCCGCGAGGTCGCGATGCCCCGCCCGGCGGTCAACCAGGTCCTGGTCCGCATCCGGGCGACGGCGATCTGCACATGGGAGCAGCGGAGCTACTCCGGGCAGCAGTCGAACAAGTTCCCGTTCCTGGGCGGCCACGAGATGGCCGGCGAGATCGTGGAGATCGGCCAGGGGGTGAGCGACCAGTTTGCCATCGGCGATCACGTGATCATCGGATCGTCGGCCTGCGGACAGTGCCACTGGTGCCGCACCGGACGTGACCGCGCGTGCAAGCAGCACTACGGCGGCGCTCCGACCTACGGTGACGTGTGGGGACCCGGCGGGTTCGCCGAGTACAAGACCCATCCCGCATCGGGGATCTACAAGTTCGATCCTTCGGTCTCCTTCGACGAGGCCTGCCTGGCCGAGCCGCTCTCCTGCGCGCTGCACGCGGTGCGGCTGCTGGGAGTCGGCGTTGCCGACGATGCCGTGGTGATCGGCGCTGGCGTGATGGGGCTGATGAACGTGATCGCCCTGAAGAAGCACGGGGCGCGCGTCATCGTCAGCGAGATCGACGCGGACCGCCTGGCCAAGGCCAAGGAGCTCGGTGCCGATGTGCTGATCGACGCGTCGACCGAAGATCCGGTGGCGCGTGTCAAGGAACTGACCGATGGGCGCGGCGCCGACCATGTCATCACTGCCTTCGGCTCGGGAAAGGCCAACGAGCAGGCGATGGCCATGATCGCGGACCGCGGTCGCCTGATGCTGTTCGCCTCGGCCCATCCGATGACACCACTCGAGATCGACCCGAACCTGATGCACAACCGGGAGACTGGCGTGATCGGCTCGCTCTCCAGCGAGCAGGTCGATTTCGAGGTCGCCAGCCGCCTGATCGGCCTGCGCGGCGTGGACCTGCGGCCGCTCATCCAGCGCAGCTTCCCCCTGGGCGAGCTGCGCGCCGCGCTCGACGCATCGATCGAGCCGGGCACCTACCGAATGATCGTCAACCCCTGACGCCCCGCCAAATAGGAGATCACACAGCATGAAGCGACGGATGCGCCGGCTGATGCCGGCCGACGGCCACCTGTTCATCGTGGCCATGGACCACACCAGCTTCCTGGACGCCCCTGTCCCGGCGCTGGCCAAGTACGGCGACACCTGCGCCACCGCGGTGGCAAACGGCGCCGACGCGTTCCTGGTGCCCCTTGGCTCGGCAACGCTGTACGCCGAACAGATCGGCCCCGCTGCGCTGATCGCCAGCGTTCCGACCTCGCCGCCGCTGCTCGAGCACGTCGTCGAGCGGGCCCTGGCGGTGGGTGCCGACGCGCTCAAGGTGATGGTCTATCCGTTCGGCGAGGACAACTCGGTGAACGAGGCCGGGGCACTCGGCGCCATGTGCGCGCGCTACGGCCTGCCATACATCGCCGAGACCGTGCCTGGTGGCTTCGGACGACGCGACCTCCACACGCCGGAGAAGATCGCCGCCGGGGCGCGGATCGGCGTCGAGATGGGCGCCGACATGATCAAGACCTTCTACACCGGTGACCCCGAGTCGATGCGCATGGTCATCGAGAACGCGGGTGTCCCGGTCGTGGTGCTGGGCGGACCGAAGATGAACTCGGCGCGCGACGTGCTGCAGGTCGTCTACGACGCGGTGATAGTAGCCGGCGCCTCCGGCGTCGCCTTCGGCACCAACATCTGGACCCACCCGACCCCCGGCAAGATGACTGCGGCGATCGCGGCCGTGCTCCACGACGGCGCGACCGTCGACGAGGCGCTGGCTCGCGTCGAGCTGCCGGCGGCGGTGTAGCGATGGCCACCGCGGCCCCGGCCCGCACCGACCGCCACGCGGGCGATCCGCGCTGGGCGCTGATCAGCCCCGACCCGTACCCGCTCCTGATCGGTGGCAGCCTGCGCCAGGCTGCCGACGGGGCGACATTTGATGCCGTCTCGCCCCGGGATGACCGGGCGGTCGCTCGCATTGCCCTGGCGGGACCGACGGACGTGGCCGCGGCGGTGCGCGGTGCGCGGGCCGCGGCAGACGGCGACTGGGGCCGCACCACCAGCCGGCAGCGCGCGAAGCTGCTGGAGCAGATCGCGACGGTCATCGAGACCCATGCCGACGAGCTCGCCTTCCTGGAGGCGGTCGATGCCGGCAAGCCGATCGCCAGCGTCCATTACAGCGATATCAGCATCTCGCTCGATGCCCTGCGCTTCTTCGCGGGCCGCGCCCAGGCGATCGTCGGCAGAGCGGCGACCATGCCCGACAGCTCGGTGATCCACCACGAATACCTCGAGCCCCTCGGGGTGGTGGCCGAGATCCTGCCGTGGAACGGTCCGCTGTGGACCGGTGTGCAGCGCATGGCCGCCATCCTCGCCGCGGGCAACGCGGCGATCATGAAGCCGGCACAGATGGCGTCGCTCACCTTCATGCGCCTGGCGCAGCTATTGGCCGAGCTCGACATGCCGCCAGGCACGATCAGCGTGGTGTCCGGGCCCGGTCCGGTGGTCGGCGAGGCACTGGTCGGAGACCCAGGCGTCGACATGATCTCCTTCACCGGCGGGGTCGAGGCGGGGACCCGCATCCTCGAACTCGCCGCCTCGCAGGTGAAGCGTGTCAGCCTGGAGCTCGGCGGCAAGAACCCGAACATCGTGTGCGACGATGCGAACCTGGAGGGTGCCGTCTTCTGGAGCAAGCTCGGCGCCTTCGGCAACACCGGACAGATCTGCGTCTGTGGCTCGCGGATCCTCGTCCAGCGCGGCGTCTACGACGAGTTCGTCGAGCGCCTGGCCGCCGAGGGGGCGGCGATGCGTGTCGGCGATCCACTCGACGACGACACCGAACTCGGCCCGCTGATCAGCAGCGGGCACGCCGCCAAGGTCTGGGAGTACATCGGGGTCGGGAAGGGCGAAGGGCGCCTGGTCACCGGTGGCGAGCCCTATGCAGACGCTGAGCGCTCGATCAGCACCTTCGTCCCGCCGACCGTCTTCGCGGACGTCTCCACGTCGTGCCGGATCATGCGCGAGGAGATCTTTGGCCCGGTGGTGGCGCTCCAGGCGTTCGACACCCTGCCGGAGGCGCTTCAGATCGCCAACGACACCTCGTACGGGCTGGCGAGCGGACTCTTCACCTCCGACCTCGACCGCGCCGCCTACCTGTCACGCGGCCTGAAGGCGGGCCAGGTGTACGTCAACCAGTGGTTCAGCCCCGGCGTCCTCGAGGCGCCGTCGCACGGCTACAAGCAGTCCGGGCTGGGCGGCGTCGGCATGGAGAAGTACATGCAGGCCAAGAACGTCTTCACCCGGATCGGCGAGCCGTCATAGGACCGATGGACACCGGCGCCCGGCCGGCTCTGCTGACGCGCGCCGAGTTCTTCGTCAGCGACCTGGACCGGACGATCGAGTTCTACGCTCGCCTCGGCTTCACCCAGGTACGCCGCTGGGAGGGGTGGGCGCTGGTCGATCGCGGGGGGTCTCGCCTCGGGCTGCAGCGCGACGCCTATGCGCGTGATCACGAGCACTACTTCACGCCACACCTCGACCGCTTCCCGCGGGGAGTCGGCGTGGAGGTCAGCATCGACGTGGCCGATGAGGACGACCTGCGGCAGCTGTACGCGACGGCCCAGGCGATGGGTTGCGCCGTGCGCGAGCTCGTGAAGCGCGGCTGGGGAGCGAC
>JBDSIN010000200.1:0-4173 GCA_039917955.1 Candidatus Limnocylindria bacterium | reverse complement strand
ACATTTCGGAGCTGCCTGCCTGGTAGAAGCGAATCGGCCAGTCGGCGGTCCTCACGGCTTCGAGCATGCGCAGGGTTCCGATCGCCGCCGTCTCGGCCGTGAACTCCGGGATCTCGAAGCTCACCTTTACGTGGCTCTGGGCTCCGAGGTTGTACACCTCGTCCGGCTTCACTGCGTGCAGTTGGCCGATCAGGCTCGAGCTGTCGGTCAGGTCGGCGTAATGCAGGTGCAGGCGGGTCGATGCCTCGTGGGGATCGCGGTACAGATGGTCGATCCGGCCGGTGTTGAACTGGCTCGATCGCCGGATGAGTCCGTGCACCTCGTAGCCTTTGTCGAGGAGGAGCTCGGCGAGGTAGGAACCGTCCTGGCCGGTGATGCCGGTGATCATGGCACGCGAGGTCATGGGCGCAGCATAGCCTCGGGCGCTGGATCAGGTTGATCGAAGGTCCCATACTCCCTAGAGTGCTCCCGGATGTCCCACCGTGGGCACATGGGGCACCAGCATCTCGGGGAGTGCGACAACAACGATGATCCGACGACACCTCATGACGCTGCGGCTCGCGCTCATGCTTGGCGACGGCGTCAGCGCGGCAGCGGTCTTTCTGATCATCTCCTTCATCCGGTTCGGTGAAGGGGCGTGGATGGCCTTCTGGCAGCGCACCGGCATCGATATCCGCCTCGCGGCCATCCTCTTCGGTATCGGCTGGGTGGTCACCCTGTGGTACCACGGGCTGTATCGGCTGAGGGTCCGCCTACAACTGCGGACCGAGGCGAAGGACATCGCTCGCTCGACCGTCATCTACGCCGCGATCACGCTCGCGTCCCTGTTCGTGATTCACCGGGACGACGTCAGCCGGCTCTTCCTGCTCGCGATCTTCGTGGTGCAGCCGATCGTGACCTTTGCTGAGCGCGGCATCCTGCGCTTCGCCTTCAGCCATCTCCGCCGGCGCGGTTACAACACCCGCTTCATGCTGGTGATCGGCACCGGACGGCTGGCACAGGCATTTGGTGACCTGGTGGAGGCCAACCCGGGCCTCGGGATCCACGTCATCGGCCACCTGACGGTGCCGGGCGAGGAGAGCCACGTGGCGACCCGCCCGATCCTGGGCGGGATCGCCGACATCGAGGAGATCTTTCACAACAACGTCGTTGACGAAGTTGCGGCATGTCTCGCACCGGAGTCTGTCGGGTACCTGGAATCGATTGCCGCCGTGGCCGCCGACGAGGGCAAGACGGTCCGAATCCCGGTCGACCCCCACGCCGGCTCGATTCTGAACGCGCGCGAGGAGGAGTTCGAAGGCCTCCTCATTCGGTCGCTGGTCCACGACGGACATCGCGAGGCGGGACTCGTCATCAAGCGCCTCATCGACATCGTGGGGGCCGTTGTGGGGCTGGTCATCCTCAGCCCGGTGCTGCTCGTCGCCGCGCTCGCGATCCGTCTGCGGGACGGGTCCCCCATCCTCTTCCGGCAGACGCGCATTGGCCTGCACGGACGACCCTTCACCATCGTCAAGTTCCGGTCCATGCAGCCCGATGCCGAGGCGCGGCTGCACGAGGTGGCGCATCTCAACGAGCGCTCCGGCGCGGCGTTCAAGGCCACCGACGACCCACGGCTGAGCCGGCTGGGACGAACCTTGCGCAGGACGAGCATCGACGAACTGCCGCAGCTGTGGAACGTGCTGCGTGGCGAGATGAGCCTGGTCGGCCCTCGACCACCGCTTCCATCCGAGGTGGTGCAGTACGACATCTGGCACCGCCGGCGGCTCAGCATGAAACCCGGCATCACCGGGCTGTGGCAGGTCCAATCGCGCAACGAGGCGAGCTTTGACCGCTGGGTTGAGCTCGATCTCAGCTACATCGACCGATGGACCCTGTGGCTCGACCTGAGCATCCTGCTCAGAACCATGCCGAGCGTGCTCATGGCCCGGGGGCGCTGAGGCGTCGGCATGCGGCACCGGCGGGGTGACGCCGTGAGCGTCGTGGTCGTCAACGCCGGGATCGGCAACCTCGGGGCCATCCCGAACATGCTGAAGCGGCTCGGCACGGCCGCCAGCGTCACCGCGGATGCCGGCGAGATCGCGACTGCCGATCGCATCATCCTGCCCGGCGTCGGCGCCTTCGACGCCGCCATGCAGAGCCTGGTGGACCTTGGCCTGCTCGAGGTGCTCAACCGCAAGGCGCTCGAGGAGCGCGTCCCCATCCTGGGGGTCTGCCTCGGGATGGCGCTGCTCGGTACGGGAAGCGAGGAGGGCCGGCTTCCGGGCCTCGGCTGGATCGCCGGTCGCGCCATCCGCTTTCAGTCCGGAGATGACGGGCCACCCCTGCGCATTCCGCACATGGGCTGGAACTACGTTCGCCCGACCGACAACGGCGCCCTCTTCGCCGAGCTGGGCGCCAGCCCACGCTTCTACTTCGCGCATTCGTATCATCTCGTCTGCGACGACCAGGTGGACGTCGCCGGCATGACGCGGTACGGCCACCCGTTCGTTTCTGCAGTCCACCGGGGAAACATCAGCGGCATCCAGTTCCATCCCGAGAAGAGCCATCGCTTCGGGCTCCAGGTCTTCCGCAACTTCCTGGCCGGCCTTGCCGATGGCTGAGCCAATGTCCCTGGGAGCCGACCTCCCCGAGGGGGTGCCGATTCCGCGCGTCATCCCGTGTCTCCTGGTGGATGACGAGGCGATGGTCAAGACCGTGCGCTTCTCGTCCCCACGCTACCTGGGTGATCCGATCAATGTGATCAACCTCTTCAACCGCTTCGAGGTGGACGAGATCGCGCTGCTCGACATCGGCGCGACCAGGCGCGGCGAACCGCCACCGTTCGAGCTGATCGAACGCCTGGCCGCGGAGTGCTGGGTTCCGCTCGCCTACGGTGGCGGCATCCGGAACATGCAGGACGTGCGGACTGTCCTCAGCTCGGGCGTCGAGAAGGTGGTCCTCGGCACGGTCGCCCATGACCAACCGGAGCTGATCACCGCCGCGGCGGAGGTCTACGGAGCACAGGCCGTGGTTGTCTCAGTCGACGTGCGCCGAACCGCGGCCGGCCTTGAGGTGTTCGTCGAAGGCGGCGGGCGTGCCGTCGGCACCGACCCGGCGAGCTACGCGCAGCGCGCAGCCAGCTTTGGCGCGGGAGAAATCCTGGTCACCTCAATCGACCGCGACGGAACCATGGAAGGCTACGACCTGGAGCTGATCCGCACAGTGAGCGAGGCCGTCAACGTACCGGTCATCGCCTGCGGCGGCGCCGGTGAGCGGGCCCATCTCCCGATCCCGGTCCGCGAGGCGGGCGCCTCGGCGGTCGCTGCGGGGAGCATCTTCGTCTTCCGCGGTCCGGAGCGCGGTGTCCTGATCAACTTCCCCGAGCGGGAGCAACTGGAGGCGCTGTTCGCCTGACCAGGCGGTGTTACGGGGCCGACGCGCCCAGCTGACTGCGGTACCAGGCGACCGTCTCGGCCAGACCCTCGCGGAGGTCCGTGCGCGGCGCGAAGCCGATCAACTCACGGGCCAGCTCGATCGCTCCACAGTGGCGCCGCACGTCACCGGGCCGGGCCGCCTCGTGCACGACCGGCACGTCGCAGTCGAGGGCGTCGAGCAACTCGCGGACGAGCACATTGATGGATGTCTCGTGTCCGCTAGCGACGTTGATAACCCGGCCTCGGGTGGTTGGCTCCTCGTAGATACGAACCGCCGCATCGGCCGTGTCGCGAACGAAGACGAAGTCGCGCGTCTGCTCCCCATCACCGTAGATCACGATCGGCTCGCTACTGAGCGCGCGGCCGACGACGATCGGGATGATCCCGGCGTAGGCACCGGCATTCTGGCGCGGTCCAAAGTTGTTGAAAGGCCGGACGATGGTGGCGTCGACGCCGTATGTCTCGCGGTACGAGAGCACGATGTAGTCGCCGGCCACCTTGCTCGCCGCGTAGGGCGTGGACGGCATCGAGGGATGGCTCTCATCCATCGGCACGTAGGTCGCTGATCCGTACGCCTCCGACGAAGAGAAGTGCACGAGCGTCTCGAAATAGCCCTGCCGTTGCAGCTCGCACGGGACCGTCGTCAGGGCGATGTTCTGATCGACCGTCCAGCGCGGGTTCACCAGCGAGGCGGGGAGGGGCACGATCGCGAGGTTGAAGACGACGTCAATCTTCTCGGCTGCGATGATCGCCCCCATAG
>JBDSIN010000199.1:0-8519 GCA_039917955.1 Candidatus Limnocylindria bacterium | reverse complement strand
GGGCAGATGGCATGGCTTCCGTACGGCTGCGATCGCGCAGCCGCCTGTGCGCTTTCGCCCGAGTCGGTGGTCAACACGCTCGAGCCCGATGCGCTCCTGGCGTGGACCGCGGCTCATCAGGCCTGAGCCCGGCGCGCACCTCCATCGGTCATACTCGACGCAGCATCTGCACAAGGAGTCGGGTCATGTCTGTCGCCAAGGTCACCGAGCTGAGCTGCACCTCCTCCGAGTCGTTCGAGGACGCCATTCGCCAGGGCGTCGAACGCGCCAGTCGAACGTTGCGGGGCGTGCGCAGCGCGTGGGTCAAGGAGCAGCGTGTGAACGTCGGTGACGACGGATCGCTCGAGTTCCAGGCCAACATCCTGGTCACCTTCATCCTCGAGGGCTGATCCCCCGGGACTGCCGGCCGCGTCAGGATGAGATCGGGCTGAACCTACTCGGCGAGCCCGATGCGCCCCTCGCGGCGCACGAAGAGCGGCCGGTACTTGGGGTTCGAGACTCGGGCGTTGACGCTCGCCGCGTCGAGCGGCTTCGCACTCCGCGGAGGGGCGTACTTTCCGCGCTCCACGATGGCGGCCGACAACTCGGCCGCGGTCTGGGGGCCACGCTCGGCGATCACTGCGGCGATCTCGGTGTGCAGTGGCGTCCTCGACGTTCCGGAGGCCTTCCCGGTTGCCTTTCGGGCGGCCCGCTTGGGGAGTTTGACGGTCTGGATCGCAGCTTCGATGGCCGCGGCCGTCTTGCGCGGTCGACCGGGGCCACGCTTGAGTGGAATGACAGCCTCTGCCACCGGCTCGGCGGCTGCCGCGTCCACGCCGGAAGTCGCGGTCGGGGTGGCTGTCAGAGCATCCACGCGACGGGACAACTCGTCGAGACGCGCGACAAGCGAGGCGATCCCATCGGGGGCTGCCTGAGTCGGCGGGCGCAAGCCAGGACGCGCGGCGTCCAGGCGCTCCTCGACCCAACCCGTCACCAGCTCACCGGGGCGAACCCCGGCTTCAGCGGCGAGCAGCTTCAGCGCGCTCAGACGCCGCGGGTCGAGCCGGATCGACATGCCCGCGTCGTCGCCGGCCCCCGGTGCGAAGCCGCCGCTCGGGCGCGGCGGTGCACCGAAATCGCGCGTGCGCTGCGGTCGGTCGTTGAATGGTCGATCACCGAACTCGGGGCGCTCCCGCTGCGGTCGGTCGTTGAACGGTCGATCACCGAACTCGGGGCGCTCCCGCTGCGGTCGGTCGTTGAATGGTCGATCACCGAACGAGCGGTCGCCGCCCTGCGGTCGGCCGGGTCCAGATGGTCGGCCTGGTCCAGATGGGCGGCCGGGTCCGCCGGGTCGCCCGCCAGGGCGGCCACCGGGTCGTCGTTCGTATGGCATCAAGCCCACGATACCCGTTTGAGAGCCTTCCCGCCACCGAGGGTGCCTTCGTTGGTGGCCGCCGAGGACCTAGAAGCTGCCGCTCCCGCCGCCCCCACCACCGCTGCTCCCCCCACCGAAGCCGCCGCCACCCGACGATGAGGATGCCGGCGACGAGCCGATGCTGCCGACGGCGCTGAACATGCCACCGATGTCGGGCACGCCCGACCCGGAGAAGATGCTGCCACCGCCCGCGAACCCGCCCGCTCCGCCTGCCGCACTCGAGAACGAGGCCGGCGAGCTGCCCATCCAGATCGGGTAGTAGGCCGGCTGGGCCCCCCGCGGATCGGCTGCCTGGTCCTCGAGGCCGCGGCGGAGCACGTCCGCCACCTTGTCGTGCAGGCCAAGGGCGAAGCCCCACACGACCGCCTTGTCGGGTGTATCGGCCAGGATGCGCACCGTCTCGTCGGCAACCACCTGTTGCATGTTGCGGGCCTGCTCGAGGGTCTTCTCCAGCGTTCGGCGGTACGCCTTCAGCATGGCGTCCACGTACGCGCCGTTCGCGGTGCGCTGCGACATGGACTGGCCGATCCCCCAGCTCGCCAGCCCACCGGCACCGAGCGAAGCGCCGAGAAGGGTCAGCCCCGACATCGGGATGGCGAAGCCGCCAACCAGAGCAAGCCCACCTGCGACCATCTCGCCGATGCCGATGGCGCTCCAGATGGTGATCAACGAGGAAGGCCGGCGGGTGAACCAGCCGAGCTGCACCACCTCGACCTCGAGGGCCTCGCGGATCGGCTCCATCAGGTTGTTCAGGCTCCACAGGCGCTCGCGCGTCAGTGTCTTCCCGCCCTGCGCGTGCCGGCGGACGAGGGCCCACGCCTCTCGCTCGACGAGGCCCAGGCGACCGCCGCGCGGCGCGTCGTCGCTCACCTCGATGGCCGGGTCGGTGAGCGGGTCCGGGTCGTCGTCGGACTTCACCTCGCCCGCGCGATCGAGGTTGTGGAACGCGATCCTGCCCGTGCTCGCCATCTCGATCAGGATCGTGTTGACCGAGTGCCGGGTCGCCTTCCCCTGGTGCACCACGGTGGCCAGCGCCGGCGTCATCTCGGCCGGCGGGCCCGCCATCAGGATCGACGGCGAGTCGAGGACCTCGGGGTCGTCGCCCTGGCGGCGCCAGGCGCGGAAGACGAGCCCGAGGGTCACCAGCAGCGCGATCGGCGCGACCACGATGCCCAGCACGCCGTTGAGCTGCCGCAGGAAGTTGAGTCGAGCCGTTCCGTCCGACGTGATGGCCGCATCGACCGCATCGACCGCCAGGATGAGTCCGCCGTCGAGCCGCTGCTCGATGGCCGCCGGAATGATCCACTCGTCGATGATCGACTGCAGATCGCCCTCCGATAGGTACCCGCGCAGGAAGCCGGCCCCGCCGAACAGGCTGACCTTGCCGTGCACCAGGTCCTCCTGCAGGCTCACCAGGATCACCAGGCCGTCGTCGAAGCCCTGGCGCCCCACGCCCCACTGTTCCATCAGGTCACCGGCGGCGGCCAGGTTCGACTCCTCCGTGGCTCCCGGGTCGACCTGGGCGTACACCGCGATCTCGGCACCGCTGCGCGCCTCGATCGCGTCGATCCGCGTCTCCAGCGCGCGCTCGACCTCGGTGGAGAGCACGGCGGCCGGGTCGTAGACGGCCTGGCCATCGACCGGGCCGGGGAAGGCTGCCGGGTCCCCGGGTGCGAACCAGGCGACCGCGAAGACTGCCAGGAAGATGACGACCCAGATCGCGACGAAGAGGATGCTGCAGCCGATTCGAATGGTCCGCAGGACGCGCATGCGACGAGGATAGTCTCGGGCGGCGGGTCAGGTCAGGAGCAGATGACGGTCACTCGGGCCGGAGGTTCCGTGAGGCCGGCGATGCGGTCGTCGAAGGTGACGCTTCCGCCGGCGGGCACCTGGGGTGAGACCGCAGACCGGATGCGGATCGCAATGCCCGCAGCGTTCTGTGCCTCGAGGGCGCACTTGGCGCGACCGGGGCGCGTGCCATGGTTGGTGACCTGCACGCTCACGATTGCGCCGTCGGGCGGATCGCTCGTGACGCTCAGCACCGCCGCCTGATACGGGCCGATCCCGCTCATCGCCAGGCTGGCCCACACGGCAAGCAGCACTACGCCCGCCACGATGGCCACCACGATCGTGCCGTGGTACTGCGTCGCGGAAGGGGTCGCCATCCCGGCGCTGTTGCAGACGGAGCAGATCGTCTCGTCCGGCCCGATCGGGCGCCCGCACTTGTAGCAGTCGCGCGACGATCGCCGGTCGCTCATGCGCTCGGCGTGAGCCGCTCGCCGGCCCGGATCGCCACCGAGAGGCGGTTCTCCGGGGACGCCAGCGGGCAGCTCCAGGTGGGGTCGTAGACGCACGACGGGTGGTACGCGTAGTTGAAGTCGAGCACCAGCTCGACTCCGACGAGGCCGAGGTCCGCTCCCTTCGCCGAATCCCACAGGTATCGCCCCCCGCCGTAGCTCTCGGTCCCGCTGGTCGCGTCCCGGAAGGGGATGAAGATCCCGCCGGCGTACTCGGTCAGCCAGTGGACCGCCAGGCGACATGCCCTCCCATCGACAGTCAAGTCCACCCAGCCGATGCGAACGAAGGGGATCGGCGGCCCAAGCGACGAGCGGGGCAGATCGAGCGGCGGCGCCTCCGGATCGGGCAGCAGTGGCGCGGTGAAGCGGAGCGCCGGATCATGTCGCCAGTAGGCGAGGCCGCGGAAGTCGCGGCGCGCATCGGCGGGGATCGGCGACGAAGGATGCTCGGCGAAGAGTCGGTCTTTGGCGGCCCGAAAGCCGAGCAGGGCGGCCGGCCCGGCACGCCGGTCGTTGCGCAGCGTCTCGTACATCGCGGCGACGCGGCGCCGGTAGTCGGCAAGTTCGAGGTGGGCTGACATCGCCCACACGATACACAGGAGGCCAGCCTTGCGGCTGGCCTCCCATCGGTCCGTGCGGAGATCGGAGCCGCTACATCCCGTTGTCCGCCAGGAACTGAGCGGCGACGTCCGCATAGCTCTCCTGGTTGACGGCCACCTGCACGCCGAGCGCGGTCAGGACGTCGGTGGTCAGCAGCGCCGAGACGGCGTTGAGGGTCGTCTCGAAGTCGTCGGGAGCCGCGTCGAGCAGCGCCGTGGAGACCACCGGCGCCACGTTCTGCGCCGGCTGCAGGCCGCCATCGTCCGCCATCAGCACGAGGTTGAAGCGAGCGATATCGGGCTGCGTGGTACAGACCTGTGCCACGTCGATCGCCGAGTTGTTGAGCGCCTCTGCCATCTGCGTGCTGCAGGGCGGGAGGCTCTCAACCTCAAGCTGGCTGATGTCGATACCGTAGGTCGACTGCAGACCGGGACCACAGACCGGGTTGTCCGGGCAACCCGGAGCGAGGCCCCAGACCAACTGGTCGGCGACCGCGGCGAGGTCGCTCATGGTGGCCAGGTTGAACTGGTCGGCGGTCTCCTGGCGGACGACAAAGCCGTCGGCATCGGTGCCGGGCGAGTAGTCGAGCGCTACGAGGCCCTTTTCGGCGAGCTTGGCCTGCATGTTGGCGAAGGTGACCTCCGGGTCGGCCGCAACATCGGCCCCCAGGAAGCTCGCCATGCCGCCGAGGTACTCCGGCTTCAGATTGATCTCACCCGACTCGATCGCGGCCTGGGTCACATCGCGTTCCCCCAGTTCCAGCTTGCGAGTGACGGTGTACCCATGCGCTTCAAGCGCCTGTGCATAGATCTCGGCCACCAGGGCCGCTTCGTAGAATCCGGCCGAGCCGACGGTGACGGCCGGTTTGGCTGCCTCCGACTCGCTGGCCGATGGACTGGTGCTGCCCCCACCCGGTGTGCAGGCGCTCACCACGAGCGCAAGCAGCACCGCCCCGAGGGCGAGCGTGCGGTGGATCCGCATTGGGTCCTCCTTGGAATATGGCCTGGGTCGCTTGATGCGAACGCGGACAGGTCGAGCCGAGTCTATCAGCGGACGCATGTACGCCCGATGACGGCACTAGGACGCGCGCCCGACCTCGCCGGCCCGAAGACCCGGGGAAGTAGTGAGGCGCTGGAGCAGCGCGAAGAGTCCTTCGGTCGCCAGGGCCAGGGCCGCCACCATCAGCGCCGCGCCGAAGACGCGCGGCAGGTCGCGGACGAAGATGCCCTGGAGAATGAAGTCGCCGAGCGTACCTCCGGCGACCACAGCCGCCAGCGTGGCGGTGGCGACCACCTGCACCGCCGATGAGCGGATGCCGGCGAGGATCACCGGCAGGGCGATCGGCACCTCCACCGCTGCCAAAATGCGGCTCTCGCGCATCCCCATCCCGCGCGCCGCATCGATCAGCTCCCGATCAACCTCGCGCAGTCCGGCATAGGTGTTGGTCACGATCGGCGGGATGGCCAGCGCAACCAGCGCGATCAGTGCCGGCAGGAATCCCAGGCCACCGCGCTCGAACAGGACCAGGGTGATCGGAAGCACCATGCCGAGCCAGCCGAGCGACGGGATGGCGCGCCCGATGTTGGTGATCGCCACGGCAGCGCGCGCACCACGACCGGAGTGGCCGATGGCCAGACCGATCGGCAGGGCGATCAGCATTCCCATTGCCAGGGCGGTCACCGACAGCGAGACATGCTCCCACAGCCGCAGCGGGATGCTGTTTCGTCCCTCCCAGCTGGCCGGGTCGGCGAACCAGGCGGCGACCTCTCCAAGGAACTCCATCGGTCAGGCCTGCCCGGCTCGCGCCCACGGCGTGAGCCATCGCTGCAGCCGCTCGAGCCCCACGTCCGCCAGTACGGCCAGCGCCACCGAGAGCGCAACCCCGGTGTAGATGGAGGTGGCGAAGAAGCGGTTGATGCCGGTGTTCACGATCAGGTAACCGAGTCCGCCCAGGCCGATCAGGCTGGTCACTGTCACCAGTCCGATGGTCGTCACGGTGGCGATCCGTATCCCGGCCACGATCACCGGCAGGGCGATCGGGAGTTCGACTCGCCACAGGCGCTCGAGTGCCCCGAAGCCCATCCCGTCGGCGGCATCGAGGACCTCGGCCGGCACCCCGTCGAGGGCGGCCACGATGTTCCGGACCAGGATCAGCAGCGTGTAGCTGACCAGCGCGATCTCTGCGGTGAGCAGGGACAGCCCGGTGATCGGGATGAGAAGCGCGAAGAGGGCGAGACTGGGGATCGAGTAGAGGGCCCCGGTGATGGCGATGGTCGGCCCGTACAGCGGACGAACGCGTCGAATCAGCAGCGCGAGACAGAACGAGATCAAAAGCCCGACCCCGATCGCGATGCCGGTCATCACCAGGTGCTCCCCAACCCGTCCGGCGATCTGGTCGAGGTTGTCGATCACCCAGTCGATGCGGAAGAAGGGCTGGTCGTTCATGAACGCGGCACCGTCACGTTGGCGCGGAGCACTTCGGAGATCGCGTCCACCGACAGCAGTCCGAGGACGCGGTCGCGCTCATCGGTCACGACGCCGAGCTGGACCGATGAGCCGAGCAGCGTCGAGAGCGCGTCGCGCAGCGTGGTCTCGGGCTGCAGGAGCGGAGCCCCGGGCGTGGCCTCCTCCTCGGTCAGCGAGCCGTCGGCGGCCAGTTCGGCGGCGTCCACCCAGCCGATCGGTCGGTCTGCGGTGTCAACCAGGAGTGCGTAGCCGGTTCCATCGGCCTCCATCCGCCGCCGCAGCTCCGCCCGCGCGTCGCCGACCCGGACGATGAGCGGCTCGATCAGCCGGAGGTCGCGAACCTTCGCCAGGGAGAGGCGCTTCAGGCCGCGATCGGCCCCCACGAAATGCTCGACGAACTCGCTCGCCGGTGCCGCCAGGATCGCCCCGGGCGTGTCGAACTGGGCGAGGATGCCGCCGCGCTTGAGGATGGCGACGCGATCGGCCATCTTGATCGCCTCGTCCACGTCGTGCGTCACGAACACGATCGTCTTGCCCACCTTCGCCTGGAGTCGGAGCAGCTCGTTCTGGAGGCGGTCGCGGAGGATCGGATCGACCGCGCCGAACGGCTCGTCCATGAGCATCACCGGGGGATCGGCGGCGAGGGCCCTCGCGACACCGACCCGCTGGCGCTCGCCGCCCGAGAGCGACGCCGGGTAGCGCCCGCGGTACGCGCCGGGTTCCAGGCCGACCAGTTCGAGCAGCTCCTCGACCCGCTCACGGACCCGCGGCTCTGACCAGCGCAACAGGCGCGGCACGATGGCCACGTTCTCGCTGACGGTGAGATGCGGGAAGAGGCCCACCTGCTGGATCACGTACCCGATCCCTCGGCGCAGCTCGACGGCGGGAAGGTCGCGCACGTCCTGGCCGTCGATGGTGATCCGGCCGCTGGTCGGCTCAACCAGCCGATTGATCATGCGCATGGTGGTCGTCTTGCCGCAGCCCGACGGCCCGACCAGCACGCAGATCTCCCCGGCCGGGATGACCAGCGACAGGTCGTCGACCGCAGGCGGCGTGCCGGGTGGCCCGTATCGCTTGGTGACGTGCTCGAAAATGACGACGGCGCCACCCGCACGCCCAGGAGAGGTCATGGCCCGAATGATACGGAGAACGCAGCGGCCGGCCCCGTAACGGGGCTGACCACGCCGATGGCCACCGGGGTCAGTCGCCAGATGCGCACCGGGCCGTTCTCGAAGGCCAGGGTCCACCGGACGCTGCTCCCGAAATCGGTCCGCGGGTCGCAGGCGCGCGGCGGACCAGTGTCGAGCAGGTACGTGGCGCCCAGCTGTTGCGACAGATCAGCGGCTCGATCCGCGTCACCGGAGCAGTAGATCTCGTCCACCTGGGCGGCGCGGAGATCCGGCGAGTAACCGAGATTCGCGACGTACACCGTGTAGGTGAGGACCCTGAGCCGGCCCGCCGCATCGGTGGGGGAGTTGAGCCAGCCGTTGGTCACGAAGACCGCCTCCTCGGGCGTGTTCTCGGTGATCCATCGCCACGCCTCGGCCTCTGACCAGCCGAGCACCACGTCGCGGCTAAGGGCGGTCCACGCCGAGACGAGGAGCGGCGACGGGACGCTGAGCAGCAGGACCGCCGCGATGGCCGGGGCCGGCCAGCGCCTGATCAGCCACGCGGCGAGGAGGGCGACGGCGATCCACATCGCCTGGAAGTACTTGTTCATGTCGAAGGGCACGATGCTGAGC
>JBDSIN010000198.1:0-3314 GCA_039917955.1 Candidatus Limnocylindria bacterium | reverse complement strand
CCCGCGTGCTGGGCTTCCTGTTCGTCGAAGCCGCAGGCGGCTGACCGATCCGCCGATGACCGATCTTCTGTCGGCAGATTCGCTGCTCCTTGCCGCTCTCTTCCTGGTGTCGGCGATCCTGTACGGCTCGGTTGGCCATGCCGGTGCCTCGGCGTACCTGGCGGCCATGGCCTTAACCGGGGTGGCGCCCGAGGTGATGAAGCCGACGGCGCTCGTCCTCAACATCGGCGTCGCGACGATCGTGACCTACCGCTTCTGGCGAGCCGGATTCATCCGGCCGGTGTCCCTCATTCCGTTTCTGGCGGGGTCTGTCCCCGCGGCGTTTCTCGGCGGCGCGCTGACACTGCCCGGCGAGGTCTATCGGCCGCTGGTTGGGGTCGTCTTGCTCGTTGCAGCGGCGCGTTTCGGCTGGACGGCGGCACGAACGCGCGACGAGTTCGCACCCCGGACTCCGATGCCCGCCGCGGTGGCGAGCGGGACCGGGATCGGCCTCTTAGCCGGGCTGACCGGCACCGGTGGCGGCATCTTCCTCACCCCGCTGCTGCTCGCCGCGGGTTGGGCCGGGACTCGCTTCGCGGCCGGCACCTCGGCGGCCTTCATCCTGGCCAACTCAATCTCCGGCCTGGCGGGCAACTACGCCAGTATCGGCTCACTTCCTCCGGCGCTGCCGCTGTGGCTGGTGGCGGTGGCGATCGGCGGTGTGATCGGTTCCGAGCTGGGCAGCCGGCGGATGCCGGCGCCGTGGGTACGGCGTGCCCTGGCGGCGGTCCTGCTGCTCGCCGGCCTGAAGCTGCTCCTGCTGCCCTGAATCAGACCTCAGTGACGATCTCGTAGATCTCGTCGGTTGGAATCCCATTGCGCTCGTGAATACGCTGCACGGCGTCCTTCGAGGGACCGGTCGAGAGGCAGAAGACCTTGCCGCTGACCGGGTCACCCCACGCTGTCTGGAAGTGGACGCCTTCCTCGGCCTCGATCGCCAGGTCGCTGTTATGTGCTTTCAGCAGTGCCTCCTGAGAGAGACCGTGGAATCCGCTGTGCACATCCATGAACTTGCCCATCGCATTCTCCTTCTGCGTGATCGGTGAGCGATGAGCCTACACGCCTACGCACCTGCTAGTCGGTCAGTCGCGGAAGATGACACCCGGATTCAAGATCCTGCCGGGATCCAGCGCCCGCTTGATCGCGCGCATCGCCGCGACGTCGGCGGTCCCGCGATCGGCCTCCAGCCAGTCCACCTTGGCGACACCGACCCCGTGCTCGGCGCTGATGGTGCCGCCCATCTCGATGGTCAGCCGCAGGATGGCGGCATCGACCCCCTCGTCCTCCGCCGGTGGACCGATCACCCCGATATGCAGGTTCCCATCACAGACGTGCCCGTACAGGTAGCAGGCGGCACCCGGAGCCGCCTCCTCCACGGCGGCGCGGACTCGGTCCACGAATTCGGCGAGGCGCCCGAGCGGCAGCGCCACGTCGAGCTTGTGCGGGACGCCCTCCGCGTTGATCGCCTCGGTGTGGCCCTCGCGGAGGTGCCAGAGCCGCTCACGACCCGGTCCGTCCGATGCCAGCACCGCGTCGCGCACCACCTCGCCTGCTGCGTCGATGGCGGCCGCCAGCTCGTCGGTCGGATCAACGTGGCTCTCGACCTCCAGGAGCAGATAGGCGGGATGGGCGTCCTTGAAGGGTCTCTGCCCGCCCCGGCGGCGCAGCACCAGCGCCAGCCCCGCGTCGAAGAACAGCTCCGCGGCGGCGAGCGAGGGCAGGCTGCTGCGCATGGCTCCGGCCAGCGTCACCGCGGCCGCAGTGTCGTCCACGGCCAGCAGCGCCACCACCGGCCGCGGCAGGAGCGGGACCAGCCGCAGGCGGACCCGGGTGATGATCGCCAGGGTCCCCTCGCTGCCGGCGAGCAGCGAGGGCAGGTGATACCCGGTGTTGTCCTTCAGCATGCCCGGCAGCCGCCGCACGATGCTCCCGTCAGCCATGACCGCCTCCATACCGACCAGCTGCATCCGCATCGGCCCGTGGCGCAGGACATGGATCCCGCCCGCGTTGGTGGCAACCATCCCACCGATGGTGGCCGAGTCGCGAGCACCGAGGTCCACCCCGAAGCCGAATCCAGCCGGGCGAACGTGGGCCTGGAGCATGCCCAGCGTGGCGCCAGCGCCGACCGTCACCTCGCCGGCGAGCAGATCGACGGGCTCCAGTTCGCGGATGCGCAACGTCGAGACCACGACCTGAGACCGCGTGGCGTGGGTACGCGGGACCGAGCCGCCGACGAGGCCGGTATTGCCCCCCTGCGGGATGATCGCGACGTCCGCTGCCGCGCAGGCGCGCACTACCGCGGCCACCTCGTCAGTCGATGCTGGTCGAACGACCGCGAGTGCTTCGCCGTGCCAGCGGCGAGACCAGTCGGTCTCGTACGACGCGCGCAGGTCGGCATCGGTCAGGACGTGGTCCGGGCCGACGGCGCTCCGCAGGCTGGCAAGCAGGGCCGATGAATCCGGTGTCATCGGTCACATGCTGCCACGCTCAACGGCACGGCGACGTATCCTCGGCCATCAGCCCCAACCGCGTCCAGGACCACGCACCATCTGGCACGAGGCGCACTCGAGCAGTACTGGCTGGCTTCCCGTTCATTCTGCTGCTGGCAGCGGCGGCGTTCGAAGGGCTGCGGCTGCCCATGCTCGTCCTGTTACTGCTCGGATTCCTGGCGAGTCTGTGGAGAGCCCGGAGCGGCACCGCAGCGCATGCATCGGAGCGGTTCGCCTACGCGGCCGCCCTGCTGGTTGTGCTCGGTATGGCGTGGAGCGGCGTCGAGCTGCCGGCGAGTGCCCGAGACGGAAGCACCTGCGCGAATCTGCTCGCCCCCTTTGCCGTGTACCGGGCTGCAGGCGCGGCGCTCGTTCTGGCGGCGGTGGCGTTGGCCGTCTGGCTGCTCGGCTCGACGGCCGCGGAGATCGGGCTGCGGCGGGTATCGCAGGGAGAGCTTGGATTTGCCCTGGGAGTCCTTGGGGCGGTGGGCTTTGCGGCGACCTTCATCGGTCCAGCGGTGGCCGAGCCATTCTTCGGGCCGCTTCCTGTCGCCCTGGGGAATGCGGCGGCCCTGGTCCCGGCCCTGGTCTTCGCGATGGCCAATGCGCTGATGGAAGAGACGGTGTTCCGCGGAGCCCTGCTGCATTGGGTCAGGCGCTGGCGGGGGCCACTCGTGGCGGTGGCGGTGCAGGCGGCCGCCTTCGGCCTGGCACATGGCGTGGGCGGCGACTTTGTCGGCTCACCTCTGCCTGTCATGGCAGCCACTGCCGCGGCAGGACTGGCCC
>JBDSIN010000197.1:0-3602 GCA_039917955.1 Candidatus Limnocylindria bacterium | reverse complement strand
GGCCAGCCACCAGCGGCAAGACTGCGTAGGAGCACCGACCGACCCGAGCGTCATGCTCGCGGCCAGTACTCCGGATACGAAGGTCCTATCGCCCTGGAGGACCCACGCGAGCTTTCATAGGCGCAATGGTTGCTGCCAGGGCGACGTATTCGTCCTCGACCACCCGGCAAGCGGACCGACCGAAGCTGTACATGCTCGTGTTCGGTGTCTCCCTGGTGCTCGCTGCGGTAACGGCGAGTGCGCTGCTGGCGGTGACGTCGTCCCACATTCAGGCCTCCTCGCTGCAGGCCGTGGTGAGCCGCGACCGCGCGCTGGTGGCGCTCTTCGTGCGCGACCATCTCCTTGCGAGCGACTTCGGTGGCCGTTCACTCTCCGCGGGCCGGGCCGCGACGCTTGAGCGGCAGCTCGAAGCGCTGACCTCGTCGGACGCGATCCTTCGCATCGCACTGCTGGATCAGCAGGGGCGCGTGGTCGCAGCCGATGCCGCTGATCTGCAGGGGACGATCCTCTCGGTCCCCTTGGTGGATGCAGCACTCAATGGTGAGCCCTCAGCCACCCTTCAGGATCCCGAGGTCGCGACCATTCCGGGACCGGCCATGGCACCCAGCTCGGTGATCGAGGAGTACCTGCCGATCATCGGCAACGGCGCCCAGCTCGGCGTGGTGGCCATGTGGCGCGACGCCTCGTCGGTACTCGCCGGTATCGCGCGGGCGCAGGGCGACGTGCTGGTGGTGACCCTGGCGGCCGCCGCCATCCTGGCCGTCCTGCTGTTCATGGTCTTCCGGGCCGCACAGGCGCGCCTCGCGCGCCAGCACGAGCAGCTCGTAGCCGCGACATCGGAGGATCCGCTCACGGGGCTGCTCAACCACGGTGCGGTCGTCTCGCTGCTGGCGGCGGCGGTCGAAGCATCCGGGCGCCGCGATGACAGGATCGCCGTGGCGCTCATCGACATCGACAATTTCCGGCTGCTCAACGACACCCATACGCACAGCGCTGGCGACGACGTCCTCGTCCGCGTCGCCGATCTCCTGCCGGTCGGCACCCGTGAGCACGACTGGATCGCCCGCTATGGCCCAGATGAGTTCCTCCTGGTCCGTGCCGATTCGGGGGCGGCCGAAATGGAAGCGGTGGCTGCGGGACTTCGTGAGCAGCTCGTGTCGCTGGAGGTGCAGTTCGGCGACTCCGAGCGCCTGCCCGTGACCGTCAGCGTCGGCATCGCCGTGATGCCCGACCACGCCGACGCGGTGACGGAGCTGCTGGCAGCAGCCGCGGCGGCACTCGCCGAGGCGAAACTGAGCGGCGGCAACCGCGTCCAGGTAGCCCGCCGTGCCGATCCGAACGCGCCGGCGGCGCCGTTCAACGTGCTGCAGGGACTGGTCATCGCGGTTGACGCCAAGGACCGATACACTCGGCGCCACTCCGAGGACGTGGCCCGGTACGCGACCTTCCTCGGCCGTCGGCTAGGCCTCGACGATGCGGCCCTCGAGAGCTTGCACCTTTCCGGTCTGCTCCACGACGTGGGGAAGATCGGCGTCCCGGACAACATCCTCCGAAAGCCCGCGAAGCTGAGCGCCGAAGAGTACGAGGTCTTCAAGCGGCACGTCAGCCTGGGCGACTCGATCGTGCGCGACCTTCCGAACATCGACCTGGTGCGCGCCGGGATCCGGACCCATCACGAACGCTGGGACGGCCAGGGCTACCTGGCCGGCCTGGAGGGTGGCGAGATTCCGCTCATCGGCCGCATCCTGGCGGTCGCCGACGCGTTCTCGGCCATGACCACTTCGCGTCCGTATCGGAAGGCGGTCGGCATAACCGAGGCGCTCAAGCGACTAGGCGACGCGGCGGGCACCCAGCTCGAGGAGAGCCTGGTCGCGGCGTTCATCAAGGGAATCGAGACCGCGCCGGATGCGCCGATGCCGGGCGACGACGCCGGCCTCATCTGGCTGCCGGCATCGCGGGTAGCGTGATGCGGCGCGGGTCCTTGCGCCTCCGTGCGGGCGCGACTGCGCTGCTTGTACTCCTGGCGACGAGCGGTTCGGCGGTTGCAGCCGGCGAGCTGTGGTCGCTCACCCCGACGGCCGTGACACTTGTGAGTGGCCAGACGGGAACCACGACCTTCACCGCGACGAACCTGACTCCGGTATCCCTGGATCCGGCGGTTATCGGGTGCATAAGACTGAACGTGCCCTCGTCCTTCACCGTCCACTCGGTGGCGATCATCTCGCCGGTCGGGGGTATCTGGACGACCGCCACACAGGGGACTGCGGTGCTTGTGCAGGCGGTTTCACCCGCCAACAGCCTGGAATTCGGGGAATCGGTTCGCTTCTCGATAACCGCGACGCCAAATACGGTCTCGACCTTTCTGTTTGCGGGGACGGCCTACCCGAACACCAGTTGCGCCGCACCGGCGTTTGGCTCAGGGATCGCTGCGTCCGTGACAGTTCTGCCTGCGGGGACTGCCACACCGTCGCCGATCCCGACCGTTGTGCCGACGGCCGTTCCAACCGTCGTGCCGACGGCCGTTCCAACCGTTGTGCCGACGGCCGTTCCGACGACCGTCGCTACTCCAGCACCTACGCGGTCCGCCGCCTCGACGAAGAGCTCGAGCCCATCACCGTCCGCATCGGTTTCCGCCTCGGCATCGGTTTCCGCCTCGGCATCGGTTTCCGGGACCCCGAGCGAACGGCCCACGTCCACTCCGGTGGAGACCGGCACGGCATCCCCATCATTCGTGCCCTCCGGGCTGACGATCGGGTCGGGCGCTCGACCGGGGTCGGACGACGACATTTCCGTCGACGTCAGTCTTTCAGGCGGCATCAGCGGCATCACCTGGTCGGTGCCCGCCGTCGCGGTCGGATTCCCAGGCGTGGCGGTGATCCTGTGGGTCGCCGCGCAGACGGCCGGCGGCCTGATCTGGCTGCCGTGGGTACGGCGCCTGCGCCGGGCCAAGGATCGGGACCGCGCGGCGGCGACCCCTCACTAGCGGGTGCGCCTGGTCCGCCCGGAGTGGCCGACTACTTTGCCAGATTGCCATCTACGGACCGCTGGGCGGCCAATGGGCGCCCCATCCCTCGCATCGGGGCGATGAGGAGCACGTGCCACGCTCAACCGGGCGATTGTGGAGCCTCTGCCCGCCGGGCCGGCCCGCCGAGTGGTCTCCGGGTGCGACTTTGGCGAAATCCCGGTGGGCGGCCTAGCCGATCGGGGTGGCGGGATCCCAGCCCTCGAGGCGCTTGCGGACATCGGCCAGGAAGTTGCCGACCTGGGCGCCGTCGAGCACGCGATGGTCGAACGAGCAGGTCATGTTCATCATCGGTCGGATGGTGATGACGTCCTCTCCCTCGATGGTGACCACCACCGGTCGCTTGACGATCGTCTCCATCGACAGGATGGCGACCTCGGGACTGTTGACGATCGGCATCGATGAGACCGATCCGAACCAGCCGGTGTTGTTGACGGTGAAGGTGCCGCCCTGGATCTCGTCGAGGCGCAGCTTGTTGGTGCGGGCGCGGGCCGCCAGGTCCTGGACCCGATGGTTCACGCCGCTGATGGACAGCTGATCGGCGTTGGCGATGACCGGCACCAGCAGCCCGTTGTCGACC
>JBDSIN010000196.1:0-3145 GCA_039917955.1 Candidatus Limnocylindria bacterium | reverse complement strand
GCGACGAGCGCGCCTTGACACCGCGGGCGGCGGGGCGGTAGCATCGTTGGCACTCTCGGTGGTTGAGTGCCAACGCGGTCGCATCGGCCGGCAGGCCCTCCCACGTGAGAGTCATGAGCACAGCCATGCACATCATCGGTCTAGGAGGCATCACGCACACATGGCCAAGAAGGTCAGCACGCCGAAGACGCGGCTCAAGCCCCTTGGGGATCGGCTGGTCGTCAAGCCCGCACCGCGCGAGGAGATGACCAAGAGCGGCATCGTCTTGCCGGACACGGTCAAGGAGCGCCCCCAGGAGGGGACGGTCCTGTCGGTCGGACCGGGACGGATCCTGGATGACGGCTCCCGAGAGGCGATCGACGTCTCCGTCGGGCAGCGGATCCTCTTCCAGAAGTACGCCGGTACCGAGTTCAAGCTGGACGAAGAGGACCTCTTGATCCTCTCCCAGAAGGACATCCTGGCCGTCATCGAGTAACCGATCTCCCCGGCACGCCGGTGGACGCATTTTCAGGAGGACGAACAACAACGTGGCAAAGCAGATCCTGTTCGATGAGGAGGCACGACGCGCGCTGAAGCGCGGGGTAGACAAGATGGCCGATGCCGTCAAGGTCACCCTGGGCCCGCGCGGCCGGTACGCGCTCCTCGACAAGAAGTTCGGCTCGCCGACCATCACCAACGACGGCGTCACCATCGCGCGTGACGTTGAGCTGGAGGATCCCTACGAGAACATGGGGGCCCAGCTGCTCGAGGAGGTCGCCGCCAAGACCAACGACATCGCCGGTGACGGCACCACCACCAGCATCGTGCTCGCGCAGGCGATCATCACCGAAGGCCTGCGCAACGTGACCGCGGGTGCCAACCCGATGGCCCTCAAGCGCGGCATCGAGCGCGGCGTCGAGGCCGTGGTCGCCGAGATCAAGCGCCTCAGCAAGCCGGTCGACTCCAAGGACGACATCGCCCACATCGCGGCCATCAGCGCCCGTGACACCGAGATCGGCGAGATCATCGCCGAGGTCATGGAGAAGGTCGGTAAGGACGGCGTGGTCACCGTCGAGGAGAGCCAGGGGCTCAAGCTCGACAAGGAGTACGTCGAGGGGATGCAGCTCGATCGCGGCTACATCTCGCCGTACATGGTGACCAGCAATGACGGCGGCAAGCTCGAGGCGACGCTCGAGAGCCCGTTCATCCTGGTGACTGACAAGAAGATCAGCGCGGTCGCCGACATCCTGCCGACCCTCGAGAAGGTCGTGCAGCATGGCAAGCCGCTCCTGATCGTGGCCGAAGATGTGGACGGCGAGGCGCTCGCCACGCTGGTGGTCAACAAGCTGCGCGGCACCATCAACGTGCTCGCCATCAAGGCGCCCGGCTTCGGTGACCGCCGCAAGGCCATGCTCGAGGACATCGCCACTCTTTCTGGTGCGCGGGTCATCAGCGAGGAGGTCGGGCGCAAGCTCGACAGCGTCACGGTCGAGGATCTCGGCCAGGCACGCCGTGTGACGGCCACCAAGGACAACACCACCATTGTCGAGGGCAAGGGTGACAAGGGCGCCATCGAGGCGCGCAAGTCGCAGATCAAGCTCCAGATCGAGGACACCACCAGCGACTTCGACCGCGAGAAGCTCCAGGAACGCCTGGCCAAGCTCTCCGGCGGCGTGGCAGTGCTCAAGGTCGGCGCGGCCACCGAGGTCGAGCTCAAGGAGAAGAAGCATCGCATCGAGGACGCGCTCTCGGCGGCTCGCGCGGGCGTCGAGGAGGGCATGGTCGCCGGTGGCGGATCGGTCCTGCTCCACGCCGTGCCGGCACTCGACCGGGTCGAGGCGCTCGGTGACGAGGCGACCGGCGTGAACATCCTGCGCCGCGCGCTGGAGGAGCCGCTCCGCCAGATCGCGGCCAACGCGGGGATGGAGGGATCCGTCGTCGTGGAGGCGGTCCGCAAGATGAAGCCCGGCGGCGGCTACGACGCCCAGAAGGGCGAGTACACCGATATGTTCCTTGCCGGCATCATCGACCCGGCCAAGGTTACCCGCTCGGCGCTCGAGAACGCCGCATCGGTCGCGGCCCTGATGCTGACCACCGAGACGATCATCACCGACCTTCCCGAGAAGGAGAAGGCGTCGATGCCCGGCATGGGCGGCGGGATGGGCGACTACTAGTTCGACCCTTCCCCAGGCACCAATACGAGGGTCCCGGCTTTGGCCGGGGCCCTCGTTCGTTTCGTTGGCTGTTCGCCGTCTGCTGCCCGACCGTGCGCGCGCGGCGCGCAGGGTGGCGGCGCGCAGTGTGGCGGCGCGCAGTGTGGCGGCGCGCAGTGTGGCGGCGCGGCCGTCACTCGGATCACGCCGTGGTCCAGGGTGACGGCCGGGCGCGTCACGAGGTCCACGACCTTGCCGAGGCGCTGTCCCGGGTCGGAATTCGAGCTACGCCGTGGTTCTGTTGACGGTCCGTCCGGAGGGCTGCACTGCGGTGGCGAGATGCCCCACGGGCCGACCTCACAGAACGGCCAATCCATCGGCCCCGGGGTCGCGACCTTCATGAAGCGCGCGCATCACTTCTGCAGTCCCGAGCGGGAAGGCCGTCCGCAAGTGGGGCAGGTGACCGCGGATCAGTAGTCGATTGCGCTTTGATCCGCGGACGACAAGGAGGACCCGCTGCACGCCGCTGTCACGCTGCTTCAGGTGCATGGATCGCTCAAGCGCCTGGACATCGCCGAGCCTCGTCTCAGCCTCTACGCCGATGGATACAGGCCCGTTCACGAGCAGATCCCAGGCGCGACGGTCACCTTCGACGGGAATCGGCGCCTCATGGGTCACGCGCCAGACTGCGGACAGCCGCGCGACGAACTCGCTCAGGAGCTGCAGGTGCGCGGCGTCACGGACCGGCGAACCGAACGGATAGAGCTTGACCGACAGATCCTGGCCCAGAGCGGCGCTCACGATCGCGGCCAGCAGCAGGTTCACCTGGGCCGTGCGACCGCGCTCGATGTCTGCGTACGTGGAACGCGCAATGCCGGAAGCCCGCGCTACCGTTGCCTGCGTCAAGCCCGCCGCCAGCCGCAGCTCACGCCAGCTGCCGATCAGCTCGGATCTCATGCGCGCTCCACGCCACCGCCCGCGCGTCCGAGGATCATCCCGCGAGCCCATCGGCA
>JBDSIN010000195.1:0-7283 GCA_039917955.1 Candidatus Limnocylindria bacterium | reverse complement strand
GCAGGAAGCGCGCGAGCGGGCCAACCAGGTCCTCGAACTGCCGAGCGCCGCTGAGCATCCTGACGCGCGCGCCGCGGCGCTCGAGGCGGCCGGTGGGATCGCCTACTGGCAGGCCGACCTCCCGGCGGCGCACCGCTGGTATCGGGAAGGGCTCGACCTGGCGCGCGCCAGCGGCGATGACCGACGCATCGCCAACGCGCTCTACAACCTGGGGTTCGCCTTTGCCCTGACCCGCGAGGACCAGGTGGGAGCCAGGGGTGCGGCCGAGGAGGTCCTGGAGATCGCCCGGCGGCTCGGCGACGACGCCCTGGTAGCCCGCTCCCTGTGGGCGCTGTCCAACATCATCTGGTTCTTCGGCGAGACGGAGGGGATGATGGAAGCCACCGATCAGGCGCTCGCCATCTTCCGCCGCCTCGGGGAGCAGTACATGGTGGGCTGGACACTCTACTCAGTGGCGCTCGGAACGCTGACGACTGATCCAGCGCGCGCCCAGGCTGCGATGGCGGAGGGGCTGGAGATCTTCCGCGCAGCGAACGACGTCTCCGCCTATGGGCTCATGTTCGATGTCTGGGCGTCTCTGTACTGGCACCTCAAGGATCCTCGCCGGGCGATGATCCTGGCCGGCTTTGCCGAGGCGATCGAGCGTCGAGCCGGCGGCGGTCTTGCCGCCATCAACCGCAGTCTGCTGGGTTTCGACACGGTCGAACTGTTGAAGGATCCCGCCCTGGCAGCAGCGTATGCCGAGGGGAGCCGGATGGACGTGGAGCAGGCCGCCGAGGTCGCGTTGGCTGGCGCCGCGAGTTAGCTCGGGGCGGCCAGGTCCCTTCGCGGGAAGACGATCAGTGCGTACGCCACCGGCACCGCGATCGCCGCAGCCAGCAGACCGAAGTCGAACAGGTCCACCGTCCCGGTGAGGATGTTCCCGGGCTGGAAGTGGTGGAAGAGCGAATACTGCTGGGTCCAGTCGACGTCACGCCACAGGGAGCCGAGGATCTCCAGGAAGTAGTTGACCAGCAGGTAGGCCATCGTCACGCCCAGCGCCGGCGAGTGGCGGTCGAAGGTCACCGATGCGGCCAGCCCGAAGGCGGCGAATGCCCCCCACATGAGCAGGCCGTTCAGGAAGACGAGCGGTACCTGGACCAGGTCGAGCTCGTCGCTGAGCCCCTGGACCGCGACCCCGGTCACCTGCCCGGCAAGGAGCGCGATGATGACCAGCGAGATGAGGATCACCGCCGCCGCGGCAACCGTCAGGTAGATCGTGCGGCGCGAGAGCGGCCGCGCCAGCAGCACCTCCAGCGTCCCGCGCTCGCGCTCGCCCGCGATGGCCGCCACCGTGGATCCCACCGCGAAGACGCCCACGAACGCGATCGTCATCGGATGCTGGAGGCCCAGGGTGAGCGCGCCGGGCAGCGTGAAGAGGCTGCCCGAGCCGAAGTTCATCAGTTCGGCGGGGATGACGCCCGAGTCGACGAGGCCCTTGAAGGCGTCGCCGAAGGCCACGTAGATGACCGGCATGAGCATGCCCCAGCCGAACGAGACGGCCATGATGGGGAGCAGCCGGGCTCGGTTCCAGCGGAGCGTCTGAACGAGGAGGCGGAGGTTCATCCGCGCACCTCCTCGCTGGCGTCATCACCGGCGTAGTACTCGAGGAACGCCTCCTCGAGGCGGGCCGGCTCGATGGTCAGATCCACGAGCGAAGGCGAGGCGATGGCGCGCACGAAGCCCGATACATCCCCGAGCAGCGTCGCAGTCATCCGGTCGCCATCGGTCTCGACGTCGGCGAGGCCGGGGATGCTCGACAGCTCGGGTGCGACGCCGCGCCAGCGCAGGCTCACCTTGCGCTTGCGCCGGGCGAGCAGGTCGTCCACGTTCTGGAGGGCCATCAGGTGACCCGAGCGGATGATCGCCACACGGTCGCAGATGCGCTCAACCTCGGGCAGGACGTGGCTGGAGAAGAAGGTCGTCCGACCCTGGTCGCGCAGGTCGTCCATCAGTGAATAGAACGCCTGCTGCATCAACGGGTCGAGTCCCTCGGTCGGCTCGTCGAGGATGGCCAGCTCCGGGTCGTGTTGCAGCGCCTGGATCACGCCGACCTTCTGGCGCATCCCGCGCGAGTAGTCGCGCACCCTGCGCCGCAGGACGGACGGGGGCATCTGCAGCCGCTCGCAGAGCTCCTCGCGTCGCACGGCGGGTGTCCCCTGCAGGTCGTTCAGGTAGTCGAGCGCGGCCGCCCCGCTCAGCGAGTCGTACAGCGCGATCCCGCCCGGCAGGTAGCCGGTCCGTCGCCGGATCTCCACCGAGTCGTCGACGATGTCGAGCCCCAGCACACTGGCGGAGCCAGTGGTCGGGTGGAGGAAGCCCAGCAGGGTGCGGATCATGGTCGACTTGCCCGAACCGTTGGGGCCGAGGAAGCCGAAGATCTCGCCGGGGCGGACGTCGAGCGTGAGGTCAACCAGCGCCTGCACCCTGCCGTAGTGCTTCGTCAGGCCGGTGGTGTGGATCACGGCTGCCGGCTGCTGGCCTTCCATCACGGGCAATCTACTACGCTCGTCCGGACGTGGCTCAGCGGTCGACGCGCAAACCCAGCTCAAAGCGCGCCCTCTGCTACACTTTGCCTCCCGAACCGCCTCGCGCCGACCGCTGCGGCGGTTCTGCCGTGTAAGCCCACAGGAACACTTCATGAAGATCGCTGTCCCACGCGAAACCGCGCCGGGTGAGACGCGGGTCGCGCTGACTCCCCAGGCCGCCACCGCGCTGATCGCCGATGGGGTCGAGATCGTCGTTCAGGCCGGTGCCGGCGAGGCATCCTCGATCCCCGATGCCGCCTTCACGGCGGCCGGCGCGACCATCGCGGCCGACGTTGCCGCCCTGTACGGGCAGGCGGATCTGGTCCTGCGCGTCGGCCGACCGACGGACGAAGAGATCGGGATGCTGCGGCGCGGCACGATCCTGATCGGGACGCTGGGCACGCTCTCCAATCCGGAGCTTGCGCGGCGCCTGGCGGATGCCGGCGTCACGGCCATCAGCATGGACGCCATCCCGCGCATCACCCGCGCGCAGAGCATGGACACGCTGTCGAGCCAGGCGACGGTTGCCGGCTACAAGGCGGTCCTGCTGGCGGCCGATCGGTTGCCCAAGTTCATGCCGCTGCTGACCACCGCCGCAGGTACCGTGCGACCGGCGCGCGGCATCATCATGGGAGCCGGGGTCGCCGGGCTGATGGCGATCGGCACCGCCCGCCGACTGGGCGCGGTGGTCGAGGCGACCGATGTGCGGCCGGTCGTCAAGGAGCAGGTGCAGAGCCTTGGTGCCACCTTCATCGAGGTCGAGATGACCGAGGAGGAGAAGGCTGGCGCCGAGACGGCTGGCGGATACGCCCGCGAGATGAGCGACGACTACAAGCGCCGCCAGGCTGAGCTGATCGCCGAGCGGGTCAAGGAGGCCGATTTCGTGATCACCACCGCGCTGATCCCCGGACGCCCGGCACCGCGCCTGATCACCGATGCGATGGTCGCCTCGATGAAGCCGGGAAGCGTCATCGTCGACATGGCCGCCGAGGCGGGAGGCAACGTCGAGGGCACCGTGGCCGGGGAAGAGGTGATCAGCCACGGGGTGCGGATCATCGGTCTGACGAACCTGCCGGCGATGATGCCCGGCAGCGCCACGCAGATGTACGCCAAGAACATCCAGACGCTGCTCAAACACCTCATCAAGGACGGAAGCGTGACGCTCGACCTCACCGATGAGATCACCCGCGGCGCGACCATCACCCACGATGGGAAGGTCGTCAGCGAGCCGGTGGCCAAGGCACTCGGACTCGAGGTCCCTCCGCCGCCGCCCGCGCCGGAAGCGCCCGCGACGCCCGCTAAGCCCGCGACGCCCGCGGCCGGAGGGGCCGCATGACCGAGGCGATCTCGGCCGAGGTGCTCCTCCAGGCGCTCTTCGTTTTCGTGCTCACCGCATTCGTCGGCTACGAGGTCGTGAGCAAGGTCCCGACCATGCTGCACACTCCGCTCATGTCTGGCGCCAACGCGGTGCACGGCGTGATCGTGGTCGGCGCCATGCTGGTTGCCGCCTCGGCGGAGGGGCCGCTGCGCATCGTGCTGGCGCTGCTGGGCGTGATCCTGGGCACGATCAACGTGGTCGGCGGGTTCGTGGTCACCGACCGGATGCTCGAGATGTTCAAGCGGCGACCCGGGGGCGAGTCATGACCACCCTCGAGGTGCTCACCTTCCTCGTCTACCTGGTCGGATCGGTCACCTTCATCCTCGGCCTGAAGTTCCTCGCCTCGCCGACCAGCGCGCGGCGCGGGAACCGCCTGGCCGCGACCGGCATGGCGATCGTGGTGCTGTGGGTCTTCATCACCGAGTTCGTGCTGCGGGACGGCGGCCTCTCCACGGTCTGGATCCTGGCCGTCGGAATCCCGATCGGTTCGGTGGCCGGTGTGGTCGGCGCGCGGCGTGTGCCGATGACCGCCATGCCGCAGATGGTCGCCATCTTTAATGGCGCCGGTGGCGGCGCGGCGGCGCTGGTCGCCGCGGCCGAGTTCCTGCGTTTCGCCGGAGGCGGCGGCGAGCTGCTGCCGGTCCCGTTCATGGTGGCCACGCTGCTCGGCGCGGTGATCGGCTCGGTCTCCTTCACTGGCTCGATCATCGCCTTCGGCAAGCTGCAGGGGATCGTCTCGGGGCGCCCCGTCACCTATCCGGGCGACAAGGTGGTCAGCGGGCTACTGGTCGCCGGCATCCTGGGGCTCGGCGTCGCACTCACCCTCGTCACAAACGACGTTACGCCCTTCCTCGTCTTCATTGCGCTGGCGCTGGTGCTGGGCGTGGCGGCGGTGATGCCGATCGGTGGCGCCGACATGCCGGTGGTGGTCAGCCTGCTCAACAGCTACACCGGCATCGCGGTGGCGGCCACCGGCTTCGTGCTGGGTAACTACGCGCTGCTTGTGGCCGGCACCCTGGTCGGAGCCTCGGGTGGGATCCTGACCCAGCTGATGTGCCGGGCCATGAACCGGTCGCTGTTCAACGTCCTGTTCGGGGCCTTCGGAACGGCCGGCGGAACTGTGGCGGCCGGCGCGGACGGGGAGCAGACCGCGCGCGAGATCAGTGCCGATGACGCTGCCGTGCTGATGGCCTACGGCAAGAAGGTGATCATCGTTCCCGGATATGGGATGGCCGTGGCGCAGGCACAGGGGCCGGTGCGCGAGCTGATGGACCTGCTGATCGCCAGGGGCGTGGACGTCGAGTTCGCCATCCACCCGGTCGCGGGGCGGATGCCCGGGCACATGAACGTGCTGCTGGCCGAGGCGAACGTCCCGTACGAGCGCCTCAAGGAGATGGACGAGATCAACGACGATTTCGCCAATGCCGATGTGGCCCTGGTGATCGGCGCCAACGACGTCACCAACCCTGCCGCGCGGACCGATCAGAGCTCACCGATCTACGGGATGCCGATCCTCAACGTCGATCATGCGCACAACGTCGTGGTGCTGAAGCGATCGATGGCGGCCGGGTTCGCCGGCATCGCCAACCCGCTCTACTCCGACCCCAAGACGGCGATGCTCTTCGGCGATGCCAAGAAGACGGTCCAGGCCCTCGTCTCCGGGGTCAAGCAGGCCTAGATCCCCTCGTCCCCGCGGCGCAGGATCGCGGCGACCTCCTGGTCGCTCACCCCGTAGCGTCGCAGCGCGTGGCGCACCAGCTCGTGGCCGATCTCACGCTCGGCGGTGACGATCCGCGCAGCGCCCAGGCGCCGGAGCTCCGCCTCGTCCTGGGCGGAGTGCGCCCGCACCACAACGTGCAGATTCGGGTTGTGCCGGAGTGCGTACTCGATCGCCTGCCGGGCGGCCAGGGCATCGGGCACCGTGACCACCATCGTCCCGGCGTCTGCCACCCGCAGCGCGTCGAGGACCGATGGCGTGCCGGCGTCCCCGTACACCAGCGGCGCTCCGGCCGCCGCCGCGGCGCGCACCATGGCGTAGTCCGCGTCCGCGGCCACCCACGGGAACCTTCTCCCCTGCAGGACGCGCGCCACCGTCTTGCCGACGTGCCCGTAGCCGAGGATGACCACGTGTCGATGCATACCCGCGGCGGGCTCGGCCGGCCCGGGCAGTGGTGGCGCCGGGAAGCGCCGCTCCAGTCGATCGCCGAGCCGCGCGGAGAGGCCGGCCACCGGAGCGGCGATGACCACGGTCGCCACGATGGCCCCCATCGCCTGGCTGAACGTCTCCTGGCCCAGCGCGCCAAGCTGCAGGCCGACCGTGGCGAGCACGAAGCTGAACTCGCCACCCTGGGCCACCAGGCCGGCAGCACGCAGGGCGGTCCGCGGTCGCTGACGCCCGGCGAGCGAGATGGCTGCCACCGCTACACCCTTGCCAACCACGATCAGCACGATCAGCAACAGCACCATCGGCCAGCCGGCGATGACAGCCGCGGGCTCCAGCAGGATCCCGACAGAGACAAAGAAGATCGTGGCGAACAGCTCGCGCAGCGGGACCACCTCCCCGAGTACGCTGGCTGCCAGGTCCGACTCTGCCAGTGCCATGCCCGCCACGAAGGCGCCCAGCGCTACCGACACGCCCAGCTGGGCGGCGAGCGTGGCGGTGCCGATGGCCAGCACCGCCACCGCCACCACGAACAGCTCGCGCGACCCCAGCTGCGCGATCCGCGACAGGATGCCGGGGAGGACCCGCGAGCCGACGATCAGCACAGCAGCCACGACGGCCAGCGCTACCACGGTGGAGCGCAGCGCCTCGAGCGCAGGGTCCGCGCCGCCCGCCGCGAGCGCGCCGAGGACCACCACCAGGACCACGGTGAGCAGGTCCTGCACGATTGACCAGGCCAGGGCCAGCTTTCCGTGCGCCGTCGTCTCGAGGCTCGCCTCTCCGGCCACCTTCACCAGCACGACCGATGAGCAGACGCTGGCGACCGCCCCCAGGAAGAGCGATTCGAGCATCGGCCGGCCGATGGCGAGCGCGATCCCCGCACCGAGCGCAATCGAGAAGGCGACCTGCAGGGGGGCACCGATCAGCACCAGGCGACCGACCGACTGCAGTTTGGCGAGCGAGAAGCGCACGCCGATGCTGAACATGAGCAGCGCCACGCCGATGTCGGCCAGCGCCAGCACCTCGTCACGGTTGGCCACGAACCCCGGCGAGAAGGGGCCGACCACCAGCCCAGCGGCGATGTAGCCGATCATCGGCGCCATCCGCAACCGATGCGCCACCGCGCCCAGCAGCAGGGCGACGCCGAGCGCCGCCAGGAAGGTCAGGCCGAGGCCGC
>JBDSIN010000194.1:0-2613 GCA_039917955.1 Candidatus Limnocylindria bacterium | reverse complement strand
GACGCAGCGACGCCCCTGGACCTTTCTTACCAACCACGGCCATGCCCTGATCTGCATTGCGCGCGACTCCGGCATCCGATTACGCGATCTGGCGCTGGCGGTGGGCGTCACGGAGCGCACCGCGCAGACCATCGTCAACGACCTGGTCGAAGCCGGCTACGTCGAACGGAAGCGGGTCGGTACGCGCAGCCGCTATCGCATTAACGCAGCGTTGCCATTGCGACATCCGATCGAGCGGGACCACGCGGTCGGCGAACTCGTGATGACGCTAGCCGCTGCGGCGGGGGCCGGGAGAGCCGTGCGATAGATGAGACACGGGCGCACTATCTACGCCGTCCGGGATGCGGCCAGAAGGCGACCTTGCCCTCGCTGACCAGGGCGATCAGGGGTGCGCTCGTCGCGCGGGATGGCATTGCCACTGGGGAGGCCCAAGCGGTAAGGCGCCTTCCTGTGGACCGGGTTCTCCTTCTACCTACGCCGACTCTCGAGCAGCCTGCGCCCACTCGTCGCGGCCGGCGATCGGGATGCGGATCACGCGCACGCGCAGGACGCTGAAACGCGGGTCCGTCCCCCGGTCGGGCCCGCCACCAGGCCCTTGCTCGCGCAGCGAGCAGGCTGCTCTCTCACGCCCAGAACGTGGAGATCGGGGCGGCGACGATGCGGTCCGCCAGCCGGAAGGCTCGCGGGCCAGTGTGCAGCACCACACCGGCTCGGAAGCCGGCTCCGATTTGGTCTCGCAGCCAACTGAGGTGGCGCGCATCCGCCGGACCTGGGGCCGAGGTCGCCTTCACCTCGATGGCGATCACATCGCCGGCCGCGACCTCGGCGAGCAGGTCGACTTCGTATCGTCCGTGTTGCTGGCGCAGGTGATAGAGGCGAGGCCGCGAGTCACTGACGACGAGCTCAGGACGTAGCTGAGCAGCCACGAAGGTGTCTAGCAGCCGACCCAGCAGATCACCATGGCGCAGCGCTCCGGGGACATCGAGCCGCAGCAGTGCGCCGGCCAGTGCCGGGTCGAGGACATATCGCTTCGGCGAGAGCACCAGACGCTTGAGCCGATTGGAGGTCCAGGCCGGGGTCGCCTCGACGATCAGCAGGTTGCCCAGGAGTCGCTCATACGCGATGGCCGTCTTGCGATTGATCCCTGCCGCGTCGTAGAGCGTGCGATCGTCGGCGGTACCGGCGGTGTTCAGGGCGTACGCCTCCAGATATCGGCGCAGGCGCGCCGGATCACGGCCGGCTTCCACCTGGGGTGCATCCCGGGTCACCAGGTGATCGACGTAACTCTCGAGCCACCGTCCTCGGGCCGCGGCACCGAGGTGCAGCGCCGGCTCCGGAAAGCCTCCGCGCAGGGCCAGTTCCAGGTAGCCACGCAGATCAGGCGAGTCAACCGCCGGCAGCAGCGGCTCTCCGCGCAGGATCCGATCGATCAGCAGTGGATGGTTGTCCCGGCCCAGCTGCTCCGCCATCGTCATGCCGTACATGGCGACACGGACGAGGCGCCCGGTCCCTGGCCACAGATCGCCCTCCAACTCGCTGCGCACCGAACCGGTGATCAGGAATCGGCCGGGACGCGCGTCCTGGTCGACAGCACGCTTCACCGCCCCCAGCACGTCGGGCACGACCTGCCATTCGTCCAGCAGCACGGGTTCGGCGAGATCGCGCAGCGCCGCATCAGGGTCGGCTCGAAACGCCACCGCCTCCGCCTCCCGGTCCAGCCGAACCACCGTCTTCGCGTGCCGAGCGGCAGTCGTTGTTTTGCCCGCAGCGCGCGGGCCGACGACGAAGATGGCCGGCAGCTCGGTGAGCAGTGCGGCGATGAGATCGTCTACGAGGCGACGACGGTATGCTGGCATGGACACCATACTACCGCTTTGCGACATACGCCGCTACCGATCTGCGACACCCGAACGTACCGCTTTGTGCCACCAGACGCGGCAGGCGGTTGTCCGAGTTTGAGCAAACAGTGCGTTTACCAGCACAGGAGCCACAGCTGCGGTAGGGGGCACCTGACTCCCCGGAAAACCGAATATGCGAGGACCCGGCGCAGGCCGGTCCTGAGCACGAATCTGGCTCATCCACTGGGGAATGGCCAAGCGGTAAGGCACCTGACTCTGGCGCCGGCCTGACTCTGCGGCGGGCGGTCGAGCTGTTTCTGGCCGCCAAGGGCGTGATCGCCTCGCTGGTCGCCACGCCTGGAGCGGCCCCGCGCGCCGTCATCCCCCCGACGGACTCGCGTTGAGACGGCGCACCAAGGGGGCGGCGCCGTCGAAACTGATAAGGCTGTATCCCGCGGGATCCTGCGACAGCCGCCGCCGGTAGTCGGTCATCGGCCAGCCCAGAAGGGCCGTCAGCCACAGCCGGTTCACGTGGTTGTGCGCCACGACGATGGCGCAGCGGGTCGCCTCATCCGCGAGCCAGTCCCGAATGCCGGAGAGGATTGGGAAGGCCCGGGCAGCCACGTCCGCCCCGGATTCGCCGCCGGAGGTCCGCGTCGCGTACGGGTCGGCCTCCCACGCAGCGCGGAGCTCCGGGTCCCGCGCCGCACACTCGTCAGAGGTGAGCCCCTCCCATTCGCCGTAATCGATCTCCATCAGCCCCGGCGCGACCTCC
>JBDSIN010000193.1:0-17604 GCA_039917955.1 Candidatus Limnocylindria bacterium | reverse complement strand
GAGTTGCCGAGGAATGGCAAGGTGAACGAGGCGTTCGCCGTCGGCTTCCAGAACGGCGGGATCCAGGAGGCGGGCCACCTCGCCACCGCGTTGCTGGCCTCCGTGACCGGGCTCACCATCGAACACTGGATGGCCATTGACTTTGCCGGTTTCCGCGGGATGGTCGACACTGTCGGTGGCGTGACGGTCAACAACCCGACCGCGTTCGGCTACACGTGGACGGAGGACCTGTACCAAGCCGGGAATTTCGAAGCAGGATCCTTCGCTGCCGGCGAGATCTTCCTCAACGGGGAAGACGCGCTGAGCTACTCCCGCACGCGGTACACGAGCGTGCCGGCCGAGTCGAGCGACTTCGCGCGGTCGATCCGCCAGCAGCTTGTCCTGGCAGCGCTGCGGACCAAGCTGGGGAGTGGCGGACTCGGCTCGCTCGGCCCCGGGCTCGCGCTGATGGACGCGCTGAAGGAGCACATGGGGACCGATCTGTCCGCCATCGACCTCTTCCTGCTGGCGGGGCACCTCGGTGTTGACCGGCGCATCGAGCTCGGGGAGGACGTGATCCTGGAGGCCACCATCAACGAGCTCGGGCAGTACGTGCTGGTCGTGATCGGCCGGACCTCGGCCTCCGACTATGGGCCGCTGCATGCCTTCCTGGCGGCGGGCCTGGCGGAGCCGATCGCGACCCCGGTGCCCACCGCCCCTTCCGCGCCCTGAGGGGTCGAGGGTCGATCCGCCTAGAATCGGATGCGATGACCCTCGACCGAGCGCCACACCTGCGGGCCGTGCTGCGCCAGCTTCCAGCGGCGCCCGGCGTGTACCTGATGAAGGGTGCCGACGGCGCGGTCCTGTACGTTGGCAAGGCCGACGTGCTGCGCAGCCGGGTGCGCTCCTACTTTGGTGCAGCCCCGGCCCCCGATGCGCGCATCGCCCGCATGGCGTCGGAGGTGGCGGCGATCGAGTACATCGTCACCGATACCGTGTCGGAGGCCTACCTGCTTGAGTGCAACCTGATCAAGGAGCACCGGCCCCGGTACAACATCCGCCTCCGCGATGACAAGAGTTACCCGTTCGTCAAGATCACGCTGGCGGAGGACTTCCCGCGCATCGTGCGAACCCGCCGGCTGGTCCGCGACGGCAGCCGCTACTTCGGTCCGTATGCTTCAGCGTCGAGCGTCGACGAGACGCTCAAGCTGCTTCGCCGCATCTTTCCGTTCCGCACCTGCAACCTGGAGATCCCGGAGGGGAAGCGAGTCCTCGAGCGACCATGCCTGCTCTACTTCATCAAGCGATGCCAGGGCCCGTGTATCGGAGAGATCGAGAAGGCGTCGTACCGCGCCACCATTGATCGGGTGGTCGACTTCCTTGATGGACGCCAGGAGCCGATCCGCGACGAGCTGCAAGCCGAGATGGACGACCACTCGGAGGCGCTCCGCTACGAGCAGGCGGCGATCGCGCGTGACAAGTTGCGCGCGGTCGAGCGCACCATCGAGCAGCAGAAGATGGCCGCCTTCAGCCGGGCGGAGCACGACGTGGTGGGGATGGCCCGCGAGGAGGGGGAGGCCTGTCTGCAGGTCTTCTCGATCCGCAACGGCAAGATGATCGGTCGTGAGCACTTCATCGTCGAGGGCGCGCGCGACGTCACCGACGGGGAGGTCCTTGGCTCGTTCCTGCAGCAGTACTACGCCGCCACCGAGCGCCCGCCGCGCGAGGTGCTGGTGCCACTCGTCCCCGCCGACAGCGGCGCGCTCGGGGCGTTTCTGGCGGACCGGCGCGGGAGCGCCGTCTCGCTCCGGGTGCCGGAGCGTGGCGAAAAGCGGCGGATGGTGGCGCTCGCCACGCAGAACGCCGTCGAGTCGCTCTCGCGGGAGCGCGCAGAGTGGCTTGCCGACGCCGGCAAGCGCGACGCGGCACTCGACGAGCTCTGCGGTGCGCTCGAGCTGGCGCGGGCTCCGGAGCGGATCGAGTGCTACGACATGAGCAACATCTCCGGGACGAGCGCGGTCGGAAGCATGGTCGTCTTCGTCAATGGGCGCCCCGAGCCGCGCGAGTACCGCCGCTTTAAGATCCGTTCCGGTGAGACGCCCGACGACTTCAGAATGATGGCCGAGGTGCTTCGCCGGCGTTTCTCGCGGGCGGCGCGCCTGCGCTCGGAGACCGGCGCCCTGTCGCTGGCCGCGGTCGGCGCGGACGAGGCGTCGGAGGAGATGCCCGAGATGGAGCCGGACGGAACCGGCGCCCGGCCCCGGCGGCCCGAGGGCAGCGACGTGGGTTGGCGGCTGCCCGACCTGGTGATCGTGGACGGCGGCAAAGGACAGCTCTCGACGGCCGTCGCGGTGCTGAGCGACCTCGGGCTGACCGAGGTCCCGCTCGCCGGTCTGGCCAAGCGCCAGGAGGAGCTCTTCGTGCCGGGCCGGTCGGAGCCGATCCTGTTGGCCCCGAAAAGCCAGGGCCTCTATCTCGTCCAGCGGATCAGAGACGAGGCCCATCGATTCGCCATCACGTACCACCGCAAGGTTCGGGGACGGCGCGCGCTGGCGAGTGCCTTCGACGACATCGCGGGCATCGGGCCGGCGCGGAGGCAGGCGCTGCTGCGCCGCTTCGGGAGTGTTCGCCGGATTCGGGAGTCATCGGTCGAGGAGCTCGCCGAGACGCCGGGGATCACGCGCGAGCTCGCGGAGCGCGTGCGCCGGCACTTTGCCCGCGAGGGAATGTTGGTGTGAAGCGGGGCGCCTTGCGACACCTCCGGCGCCTGCCTATACTGGCGCCGCCCGCCGCGATCGCGCGGCGTCTTTCGTGTCTGCGACCGCCGCGGCGTCCCCCGTGGGGCCGTGACGCAGAATCGCCCGATGGAGAGGACAAGCTGGCCAACGCATGACCTGGCGCCGCATCGCCCCCTGGGTGATCCTGATCACCCTCCTGCTTGCGATCTTCATCGATCTGCCACGCAAGAGCTTCGGCTTGACCTGGCTGCCGTCGAATGTGCTTGGCCGCGAGCTGAAGACTGTGCTCGGCCTCGATCTGCAGGGCGGTATCCGGGTCACCCTGGCGGTCGAGCCGCAGCCGGGCGAGGCGGTCACCGACGACCAGCTCGAGACCGCGCGCAACATCATTGAGCGCCGCGTCGGGGGTATCGGTGTCTCCGAACCCCAGGTCCGTACCGAGATCAGCGGTGACGGCCGGCGGCGCATCATCGTCGAGGTCCCCGGGCTGTCCGACGAGAACCAGGTTCGTGCCCTGGTCGGCTCCACCGGCCAGCTCCAGTTCATCAACCCCAAGGGTCTGCAACTGACCGATACCCAGGACGTACGCGCCCAGATTGCATCGGGTGCCATCGAGGTCCTCTTCGACGGCGCGGAGATCGACCCCGCCAGTGTCCAACCCGACTCGCAGAGTGGTCAGCTGGGCGTCCTCTTCACCCTGAGCTCCACCGCGTCGGATACGTGGTGTCGGTTCACGACCGCCAACGTGCAGCAGCCCGGGCCGATTGCGCTGGACGGACTGGTCATCACCGTCCCGACGATCCAGAACCCGATCTGCGGCGGGACTACCGTGATCACCGTGGGCGTCGGGCCCGCAGCGGAGGTTGAGCGGACGAATCTCTACAACACACTGCGCTTCGGTGCCCTGCCGGTCTCCCTCTCGGAGCAGGGGGTCGACCAGGTTGCTCCGACACTCGGAGCCGACTTCCTGGTGCAAGCCCTCATCGCCGGTGGGCTGGGACTGCTGCTGGTGCTCCTCTTTATGGTCGCCCACTACCGGTTGCCCGGGGTACTTGCCGCCGGGGCCCTGGTCTTCTACACGCTGGTGACCTACGCCCTGTTCCGCCTGATCGGCGTGACGCTGACGCTCGCCGGGGTTGCCGCCTTCATCCTGTCGATCGGCATGGCGGTAGACGCCAACATCCTCATCTTCGAGCGGATGAAGGAAGAGATCCGACTCGGCAAGACGCTGGGCCCGGCAATCGAGGCCGGATTCAACCGCGCCTGGTCGAGCATCCTCGACTCGAATGTCAGTTCGCTCCTGGTGGCCGGCTGGCTCTTCTGGCAGGGAACCGCAGTGGTGCGGGGCTTTGCCCTGGTGCTGATCATCGGTGTCCTGATCTCCATGTTCAGTGCAGTGACTGTGACCAGGACCGTCCTGCGGATGGTCGTGCGCACCAACTGGGGACGCCGGCTGAGCCTCTACCACGTGGAGCGCTGACGACATGTTCGACATCGTCGGGAAGCGCAACTGGTACTTCGCCTTCAGCGCGCTGATCACCATCCCGGGCCTGATCTTCATCATCCTGGGCGGGCTGAAGCCGTCGGTTGACTACACCGGCGGGACCGTCTGGCAGATCCGCTACGCGAATGAGCCGAGGGCCGCCGAGGTGCTCGCCGCGCTGATCGAGCTTGATCACCCCGAGGCCCGGGTGACCGATGTCGGCGACGGGTTCCTCGAGATTCGGACCGACCCGATCGACCTGCTGCCGCCACAGACTCCGCTGCCGAGCGTCTCGATCGCCCCGTCTCCGACCGCGACGGCTGCTCCGACCGCGAGCCCGGTGCCGAGTGCCAGCGGCTCAGGCAGCGTTGCGCCCACCCCATCTCCGACCCGGTCACCCTCTCCCACGGCGACGCCGGTGCCGACAGCAACCCCGGCTCCCACCGCCACCCCACCCCCGATCTACCGCGACACTCCGTTCGATGAGCTCCAGGTCTCGCTGATCGAGCGCTTCGGCGACGGGGCGCCACGGAGCATCACAACTGTTGGGCCGATCGTTGGCTCGGAGCTGGTGCGCAGCTCCGTGGTCCTGATCGTTATCGGCGAGCTGTTCATCCTGGCCTATCTGTGGGTTCGCTTCGGGTTCCGCTACGGCACCGCGGCGATCGTGGCGCTCCTGCACGACGTCATCGTGGTGGTCGGCATCTTTGCCATGCTCGGCTGGTTCTTCGGGATGGAATTCGACGCCCTCTTCGTGACGGCGCTGCTGACGGTCATCGGCTTCAGCGTGCACGACACGATCGTCGTCTTCGACAGGATTCGCGAGAACCGGGCGCGGCACGCGGGGGAGCCGTTCGGGGCGATCGTCAACCATTCGATCCTGCAGACCTTGGGACGGTCGATCAACACCAGCCTTACCGTCGTCGTAACGCTCGCGGCGCTCTTCCTCCTCGGCCCGGCCACGATTCGCACCTTCACCCTGGCCCTGCTGATCGGCGTCATCAGCGGTACCTATTCGTCGATCTTCAACGCCAGCCAGCTCCTGGCCGCGTGGTACGAGTGGGATGGCGCCCGCAAGGAGAAGGCCGCGCTGGCAGCCCGCTCGGCGCGCCCCAGCCGCTGATCTCCCGCCTGGCTGATAACGCCGGGCCAAGCCCCGCGCGATCGGCCGCGGCTACCATGGCCGGGTGATCGCCCCGCGTCTCGAGTGGCTGCTGCCGGAGCCGGTTCCGTCGCCGCCCGTTTTCGCCGGTTTCGGAGCACCCGTGGCGACGCTGCTGGCCCGCCGCGGCTTCGTCGATGACGCTCAGCTGCAACGGTTCCTCACCGCCGGCGAGACTTCGCTGCACGACGTGATGGAGATGGCCGACGCCGACCTGGCGCTCGCGCGGATCGGCCAGGCCGTCGCAGCGGGGGAGCGGATCGCCATCTGGGGCGACTACGACGCTGACGGGATGACCGCGATCGTGGTCTGGGTACTGGCCCTGCGGGCGTTGGGCGTGGAGCCGATGCGTCACGTCCCGTCGCGCCTGGTCGACGGTTACGGTCTCTCCGTCCCTGGTCTGGAGCGTCTCCGCCAGAAGGGGGTCACGCTGGTGATCACCTGCGACTGCGGAGTCGGCAACGTGGCGGAGGTGGACGCGGCTGGTGAGATGGGAATCGACGTGGTGGTCACCGACCATCATCTGCCGCCAGACGTGCTGCCGCGCGCGGTCGCCGTGGTCGATCCGCATCGACCCGACTGCCCGTACCCCGACCCTGATCTGACCGGAGCCGGGATCGCGTTCAAACTGGCCGGGGCGCTCCTCCAGCGCGCAGGGCGGACGGCGGCAGACCTCGCCGCGGTCGCCGCCATCGGCACGGTCGCCGACATGGCGCCGATGACCGGTGAGAGTCGCGCCATCGTCAGACTCGGCCTGGCGGAACTCGGAGCCACATCGCGCGCCGGCCTGCGTGCGCTTCTTGCTCGCGCCGTCGAGAATCCGGCCGAACCGACCGCCCGCGACCTTGCGTTCGGCGTCGCTCCCCGGATCAACGCCGCGGGACGGATCGCCGACGCCGAGCTCGCCATCTCCCTCATGCTCGAGGAGGATCCGGCAGCCGCCGAACGCATGGCCGATGAGCTCGAGGCGGTCCACCTGGAGCGACGCGCCCTGACCGCCACGGCCGTGGACGAAGCGCGTGCCGCGGTTTCGCCCGACCGCGACGATCGGCCCCTCGCCGTGCTCGGCACCGACTGGGCGCCTGGCGTGCTGGGCCTGGTGGCGCAGCGGCTGTGCGAGACCACCTCGCGGCCGGTGGCCGTCGCGTCACCGGCGGGCGACGAGCTGCGTGGATCGGTGCGCGCACCTGCCGACTTCCATGTCGGGAAGGCGCTGGAGGCCGTCGCAGAGCATCTCACCAAGCGGGGCGGTCACCCTGCCGCCGGCGGCTTCAGCCTGTTCCCGGACGCCTGGGGCGCCTTCGCCGCCGCCTTCTCGGCGCTGCCGCGACCGTTTCCCGAATCATCGGTCACGACACCGCAGCGACCGGACTGCGTGACGATCGACCTGGTCCTGCCTGCGAGCCACCTCGGCTGGCCGCTCGCCGAGCAGATCGGGAGTCTGGCCCCCTTCGGACCGGGGCATGTCGAACCGATCCTGGCGGTCACCGGTCTCCGGGTCGTGGAGGCGCGCCGTGTCGGTTCGGCCAGCGATCACCTCTCGCTGCGCATGCGGCGGGGCGCGCAGGTGTTCGACGCGATCGCGTTCGGGACCTCTCATGAGCGGCCGACCCCAGCGCCCGGCAGCGCCGTCGACCTGGTCGGCACGCTCGAGCGCGATCACTTCGGTGGCGTCCCGCGTCTCCGGCTACGGGTGCTCGACTACGCCACCGCGGAGTCCAGCCCCCTGGCCGCGCGACGGGCGGCGGGCGCGTCGGAACCGATCTCGATCCAGGCGAAGTCGGACGACGAGGCGCCGCTTCCGCTTGATGTGGTGGTTCCCGTCCGATGACCGACCACCCGACCCCGCTCGATCGGCTCCGCGAACGCGTCGCTCGACTGCAGGCGCCGCTCTGCCTGGGCATCGACCCGCACCCCGACGGGCTCCCCGACGGGATCACCCGTGACGTCGCAGGGATCGAGCGATTCGCCCGTGGCGTTCTCGAGGCATGCGCGGAGCATGCCGCCGCGGTCAAGGTCAACGTGGCGTTCTTCGAGGCATGGGGATCCGCCGGGTGGGCGGTCCTCGAGCGGCTGGTCGCCGACGTGCCGTTGGACCACTTCCTCATCCTGGACGCCAAGCGCGGGGACATCGGCACCACCGCCGAGCGGTACGCGGAGGCGCTGCTCGGTCGCCTTGGAGCCGACGCAGTCACCGTCTCGCCCTACCTTGGCGAGGACGCCGTCGAGCCGTTCCTGCAGCACCCGGACCGGATCGTCTACCTGCTTGTGCGCACGAGCAACCCGAGTGCGTCGCGGTTGCAGGATCTGTCGGTCGATGGCGCGCCGCTTCACGAACGCGTGGCCAGCTGGGCGGCCGAGCGATGGACGGACGGTCGCGTGGGGCTGGTGGTCGGCGCCACCGCTCCGACGGAGTTGGCCCGGCTCCGTGGTCTGGCGCCCGGCCCGGGCTTCCTGGTCCCCGGTGTCGGGGCGCAGGGCGGGGACCTCGTTGCAGCCGTGAAGCATTGTCCCGGGACAGCGGCGCCGGGCCTGGTCACGATCTCGCGCGGGATCGCCGGCGCCTCGGGAGGACCGGATTGGCAGGCGGCCGCGGCGGGCGCTGCATCGACCTGGCTGGGCCGGCTTCGACAAGCGGGTGCTACACTGCCGGCCTAGATCCTGCCCCGCAGCGCCCGGGCGTCCCGAACGAGGAACCGCTACCGACATGGGACCTATCGGCTGGCCAGAGCTCATCATCCTGCTCGTCGTGGTGCTGATCGTGTTCGGCCCCGGAAAGCTGCCGGACATCGGCAACGCGATCGGTCGCGGCTTGCGTGAGTTCCGAAAGGCATCCAACGACCTCGAGAGCTCCATTCGCGGGGACACCAAGAAGTCGGGGGCGACCACGCCGGCCGCCCCATCTCCCCCCGCCGACGAGACCTCTGAGCCGAGCTGAGACCCGGCCACCGACCGGTGTCGGTGTGCGGTCTCCCTGCGGCGTGGACGCAAGCTTGTCCGGCGCCAACAACGCTGAGCGAGTGAGCAGGCCGTGACCGATTCACAGGCGATGATGAGCATCCTCGGCCACCTCGACGAGCTCCGTCGGCGGCTGATCCAGGTCGTGATCGCAGTGCTCGGCGCCGCCGTGATCGGCTTCATCTTCTCGGGATCGGTCCTGGATCTCCTGCGTGCGCCGCTCCCCGACGCGTACGAGAACCTCTACTTCACCAATCCAGCTGACGCGTTCTCGGCGCAGCTGAAGATCGCCGGCTTCCTCGGCATCGCGCTGGCAATGCCGGTGATCCTGTTCCACGTCTGGCGTTTCGTCACGCCCGGTCTCACTGCGCGGGAGCGACGCTTCGTGTGGCCCGTCATGCTGGCGGCCCTCGCCCTCTTCGCGCTGGGCGTGGCAGTCGGCTTTGCGGTCATCCCGTATGCGCTCAACTTCCTCCTCGGCTTCGCGCGCCCCGGGCTTGAGCCGCTGCTCACCGTGGACGGCTACATCGGGTTCGTCACCACCATGTTGCTGGCGTTCGGGCTGGTGCTCGAGTTCCCGGTCGTCCTCGTCGGCCTGGCGCGCGTCGGCGTCCTCAACCACCGGCGCCTGGCCGCTCAGCGGCGGTGGGCGATCCTGGCGATCGTGCTCTTCGCCATCGTGCTGACACCCGGTGGCGACCCGATCTCGCCGCTCATCCTGTCGGGCGTGATGTTTCTGCTGTTCGAAGGTTCGCTGCTCGTCATCCGCCTGATCCGGCGCTAGACCGATGAGCGCTGCCGCGCGAGTCCTGCTCCTGACCGATCCCGGGATGGCGGTGCACCGGCCGCCCGGCCACCCTGAGCGTCCCGAGCGCCTTGAGGCGGTCAGCTCGGGGGTCGCCGACGGGGCCGCTGCGGCCGGTGCCGAACTGCTCCGCGATGAGGTCGTACCGGCGACTCCCGAGCTCCTTCAACTGGTCCATCCTCCCGAATTCGTGGCCGCACTCGACGCCGCAGCGCAGCGGGGAGGCGGATGGATCGACGCCGACACCTTCCTGGGCGCCGCCTCGATGACGGCCGCGCGCCTCGCCGTGGGCGCCACCGTCCAGGCGGCCATTGCTGCGGGCGCCGGTCGGGCGGAGGTCGCGTTTGCCGTCGTCCGTCCACCGGGTCACCATGCGGCGGGGGAGCAGGCCCGCGGGTTCTGCCTGCTCAACAACGTCGCCGTGGCGGTGGCCGCGCTGCGAGGGGCGGGGGGCGTGCGACGCATTGCCGTGCTGGACTGGGATGTGCACCACGGCAACGGGACCCAGGAGATCTTCGCCGAGGACCCGGAGCTGTGTTACGCCTCGACACACCAGGCTCCGTTCTACCCGGGGACTGGCGATGCCGCAGAGCGCGGCCGCGGACCGGCGATCGGAACGAAGCACAACGCGCCGCTCACCGCGGGGAGTGGCGACGAGGCGTTCACCGCTGCGTGGCTCGACCGGCTGTTGCCCGCAGTCGAGGCGTTCGGACCCGAGGCGATCCTGGTCTCGGCCGGGTACGACGCGCACCGGCACGACCCGCTGGCGGAGTTGGAGGTCACCGAGGAGGGCTACCGCTGCGTGGCCGTGGCGGTCGGGGCGCTGGCCCGGCGGCTGAAGATCCCCGGCGTGGCGCTGACCCTGGAGGGCGGATACGACCTCGACGCGCTGCGGGCGAGTGCCGCGGCCACGGTGAGCGGCCTGCTCGATGGCCTCGAGCGATCCGCCACCGCGTGAAGGCTATACTCGAGCGCAAGCTGGGTACCGGGAGCGAGACGTTGGCACGAGCAGCAGGACCCGCCGCGCGGGCGACCGGGAGGCTCCGATCGGCAGCCGGTGCGCAACCGGCGCCGCCAGCAGCCGATGGCCACGTCGTGATCCTGAGCGGCCTCTCCGGCGCGGGCAAGAGCCAGGCCAGCAAGCTGTTCGAGGACCTCGGCTACTACTGCGTCGACAACCTGCCGCCGGACCTGCTCGACCGCTTCCTCGCCCTCCGCGACGAGGATCCGGAGCGATATCGGAATGTCGCCCTGGTGCTCGACATTCGCGCCGGTGACCCGGCCCCAGCGATCGAGGACGCGCGCGCGGCGCTCGACGCGCGAGGAGTGGATCTGCGGGTCATCTACCTCGAAGCGAGCGACCCGGTGCTGGTCAGCCGCTACAGCGAGACGCGGCATCGGCACCCGCTCCAGGCGCGCAGCGGCGTGCAGGCGGGGATCCTGCAGGAGCGCCAGGTCCTCGCGCGCACGCGCCAGCTCGCCGATCACCTGATCGATACCAGCGGCCTGTCGATCGGTCAGCTGAAGGAACGCCTCTTCAGCGTCATCCCGCGCGACGCTGCGGCCGACGACATGCTGGTGGACATCCTGACCTTTGGATTCAAGTTCGGGATCCCGATCGAGGCGGACCTGGTCCTCGACGTGCGCTTCCTGACGAACCCGTACTACGAGCCCGAGCTCAAGCGACTCTCCGGCCTGCAGCAGCCGGTGCGCGACTACGTCATGGGTCAGCCGGCGGCCGGGCGATTCCTCGAGTTGGTCGTCGAGCTCCTGCAGCTCACCGTGCCGGCTTATCGCGCGGAGGGCAAGAGCCGGCTCACCATCGCGCTCGGTTGCACGGGTGGCTACCACCGCTCGATCGTGCTGGCCGAGGAGCTGGCGACGCGCCTGCGTGACCTGGGCACCGCCTCCGTCGCCGTCTTCCACCGGGAGCTGGAGCGATGAAGCGGCGACGCCTCCCACGCTGGCTCTACCCGGGCATGCACCTGAAGCGCTGGCTCCTCCTCGTCTTTCTGGGGATCACCGTCCTCGGCCTGGGCGCCGCCATCCTGCTGGTGGACCTGTACCGACGCTACGCCGACGACATCCCGGTCATCTTCTGGCTGACCGGCGCGGGGCTCGACCGGCAGGTGCGGGCGATCGCGGTCGCGCTTGGCGGCATCGCCATCACGATCATCGGCGTCTGGGGGTTGATGCGCAGCGTCGTCTCTCCCTTCGTCACCCGGGGAGATTCGGTGCTCGAGGTGCTTTACACCAAGCGATACCTCGCCCGCGGCCCGCGCATCGTGGCGATCGGTGGCGGGACGGGGCTTTCGAACCTGCTGCGCGGGCTGAAGGGCTACTCGGCCAACATCACCGCCATCGTGGCGGTCGCCGATGACGGGGGAAGCAGCGGGCGGCTGCGGAACCAGCTCGGCATCGCGCCGCCCGGCGACATCCGGAACTGCATCGCGGCGCTGGCCGACGCCGAGCCGCTCATGACACAACTCATGCAATACCGCTTCCCTCCGGGATCGGGCCTCGATGACCACGCCTTCGGCAACCTGTTCATCGCCGCCATGACGGCGATCACCGGCGACTTCGAGGAGGCGGTGCGCGAGTCGAATCGGGTCCTGGCGGTGCGCGGCCAGGTTCTGCCGGCGACCGGCGTTCCCCTGAACCTGACCGCGACCCTGGCCTCCGGCAAGCACGTCAGCGGGCAGGCGGCCATCAGCCGGTCGGAGGAGCCGATCGATCGCGTCGCCATCGATCCTGCCGACGTGCTCGGCAACCCCGAGGCACTCGAGAGAATCCTCGAGGCGGACCTGATCGTGGTCGGTCCGGGAAGCCTATTCTCGAGCGTCCTGCCGAACCTGCTGATCAATGACATCCGCGACGCGATCGCCGCCGCCAGCGGCATCCGGGTCTACGTGTGCAATGTCGCCACCCAGCCCGGCGAGACCGGGTCGTTCAGCGCCTCGCAACACCTTGAGGCTCTGGTCGATCACGTCGGCGAGGGACTCTTCGACTTCGTCCTGCTCAACGACAACCGCGAGGCGAGGCGTCCCGAGGGCTGGCTGGGGCAGCCGGTGCTGGTCGATGTCCGGCGCCTCGAGGGGATGCCGGTCACGATCGTGGAGGAGGACCTGGTGGATCCGATCAACGCCCACCGCCACGACCCGGCCAAGCTGGCCGCCGCGCTCATGCGCATCCAGCAGGAGGACCGCGCCGAGCGCTTCCGTCCGCGCCGATCCATTCGACGGCCGACCGCATCCGCCGGATGAGTCGCCGCTGATGCTCGTCGCCACCGAACTCAAGAGCGAGCTCGCTCGCATTCGCCCGGCGCGCCCGTGCTGCCGGCGTGCCGAGTTAGCCGGACTGCTCTTCGCGCACGGGGATCGAAACGGTGTACGCACGCTGGACCACGCCACGGCGCGGACAGCCGTCCAGCTCGCCTCGGCGCTCGGCATCGGCGCAATTGCCCCGCGCCCGGCGACCGCCGGCAGCGGTTCTCGCCGCCATCACCTCGAGGTGACCCTGGACCGCTTCGCGGCGGACGACCCCGGCGCGCTCGAGTCAGCGTGCGACCGCCGGGCCTTCGTCCGCGGGGCGCTGCTCGGATCGGCATCGATCTCACTCGGTGCGGGTGGGCCGCATGTCGAATTCGTTCTGCGTGACCGTCAACGAGCGCGCCGGCTCCGTGATCTGCTCGCCGAGAATGACGTCGCGGGCGGCCTGATGGAGCGGCGTGGTCGCCACGTCGTGTACCTCAAGGGCCAGGAGCAGATCGCGGCGCTGCTGCGACTGACCGGCGCGAACCGCGCGCTGCTTGACTTCGAAACCGGCCGGGTTGGCCGAGAGGTGCGCAGTCGAGTGAATCGGCTCCTCAATGCCGAGCAGGCCAACCTGGGCCGCACTGTCCGGGCGGCCGATCGGCAGTTGCAGGCCATCGCGCACCTCGATGGCACCGGCGAACTGGACCGGCTGTCGCCGGGGCTGCGCGAGGCGGCCGCAGAGCGGCGCGCCCACCCTGACGCCGATCTGGACGGGCTCTCGTCATCCCTCGGGATCAGCCGCTCGGCTGTGAACCACCGCCTCCGCCGGCTGGTCGAGCTGGCCGGCGAGGGCGCCGCTCAGGTCGCCGCGCCAATCGCCACCATGGCGGGCGCAAGCCGATGACCGTCGCGCGAACGCCCCTCGTCGCGGGCAACTGGAAGATGAACCCGGCCGAGCGCACGGCAGCCACTGGCCTCGCGATTGCCGTCAACCATGCGACCGCCGGAATGGCGGCGCGCATCGTGGTCTGCCCGCCCACCGTCTGGCTCACCGCGGTCTCCGAGGTGCTCAAAGGCGGGAGTGCAGCGGCCGGCTCGGTGGCGGTCGGCGCCCAGACGATGCGCGCGGAAGAGAAGGGCGCCTTCACCGGCGAGACCTCGCCGCTCATGCTCGCCGGCCTGGCCCAGTACGTGATCATCGGTCACTCCGAACGCCGCCAGTACGACAACGAGACCGATGCCGCGGTGGCCGGAAAGGTGGCCTCGGCGGTCGCCCACGGGCTCATCCCGATCGCCTGCATCGGCGAGTCGGCCGATGAGCGCCGCGCCGGGCTCACGGCGGTGGTCATCGAGCGGCAGCTGCGCGCCGCCATCTCGCGCCTCGATCGGATCGCGGGCAGCGGGCTGGTGATTGCCTACGAGCCGATCTGGGCGATCGGTACCGGTGACGCGGCATCGGGAGAGGACGCACAGGCGGCGGCGGCCCAGGTGCGTGCCATCCTGGCCGAGTCTGACCCGGCCGGCGCCGACGAGGTGGCCATCCTGTATGGCGGCAGTGCAACCCCGGAGAACGCGGCCGAGTACTTCGCCCAGCCTGATGTTGACGGCGCCCTGGTTGGGGGCGCGTCGCTCGACGCGGAACGGTTTGCCGGCATCGCTCGCGCCGCGGTCGAGGCCGGCGGGTGAACCAGGCGGGGGATCGTCCGAAGCCCGTTACGCTCTGCGTTCTCGACGGATTCGGCCTCTCCGATGACCCGCGCCGCAACGCGCTCCTGTCGGCGCGGATGCCCACCTGGGCGCGACTTACCGCGACCTGGCCGACCTGTCGACTGGAGGCCGCCGGCACCGCCGTGGGGCTCCCCGAGGGGCAGATGGGCAACAGCGAGGTCGGCCACCTGAACCTCGGCGCAGGCTTCCCGGTCCTGCAGGACCTGCCACGCATCAGCGCCGCCATCGCCGACGGCAGCTTCTCGAAAAATGCGGTCCTGCGGGCTGCCGTCGAGCACGCGCTGCGGCACAGCACACGGTTGCACCTGCTCGGCCTCATCGGGCCCGGAGGAATTCACGCTGTCGACGAACACATCCTGGCGATGGTCGATCTCGCGTCTCGGCTGGGGCTGCCTGCGGACCGGATCCTTCTCCACGCCTTCACTGACGGTCGCGACACGCCGCCGCGGTCGGCCGTCGACCTGCTGCCCGCCGTCGAGCGCGCCATGTCGGGCCGCGCGACGGTCGCCACGGTGAGCGGTCGCTTCTACGGGATGGACCGTGACGGGCGATGGGAGCGCACCGCGCTGGCCTGGGAGGCGGTCGTACACGGCCGCGGGTTGGCGGCCGCATCTGCGACGGATGCCATCGCGAGTGCGTATGCGAGCGACGAGGGAGACGAGTTCATCCGCCCGACGGTGATCGGTGCCTATGCCGGGATGCGGGACGGTGACGCGGCGGTGCACCTGAACTTCCGCGCCGACCGGGCACGGCAGCTGACGCGCGCCCTGGCGCTCCCGGAGTTCGACGCATTCGACCGTGGCCGATACCCCGCCGACCTGCTGGTGGCGACCCTCACCGAGTACCAGGCATCCGACGAGCTGCCGGTCGCCGTCGCCTTCGCGCCGCTGGTGATCGACGGACTGGCCGCCTACCTGTCGCGACTCCGCTTGCGACAACTACACGTCGCCGAAACCGAGAAGTACGCGCACGTCACCTACTTCTTCAACGGCGGAATTGAAGACCCGCTGCCACGCGAGGAGCGCGTCCTCATCCCGTCGCGCCGGGACGTTCCGACGTATGACCTGGCACCGGAGATGGCCGCCGATGCGATCACGGATCAGGTGGTGCGGGCGATCGGAGCAGGCCAGCATGACTTCATCGTGGTGAACCTGGCCAACGCCGACATGGTCGGCCACACCGGAGTGTGGGAGGCCGCGGTGCGGGCAGCCGAGGTGGTCGACGCCTGTCTCGCGCGGATGGCGGACGCGACCCTGGCCGCGGGAGGCGCGCTGCTGATCACGGCCGACCACGGGAACATCGAGGAGATGCGGGATGCGGCCGGGGCACCGCAGACGATGCACACCACCTCACCGGTGCCCCTCGTCCTGGTGGGGGATGCGTGGCGAGCCCGACGCCTTCACGACGGGACACTCGCCGACGTGGCGCCCACGGTGTGCGACGTGCTCGGCCTGCCATCGGGTCCCGAGATGACCGGGCACAGCCTCCTCGAGCCGTGGGCGCCATGACGCACCGTCCGGATCGGTCTGCTACCATCCGGCACCTATGACGCCTCTTACCGTTGCCCAGGCGATCCTGGCCGTTGCCCTCGTCGCGTCGATTCTGCTCCAGCAGCGGGGAACCGGGCTCGGTGGCGCGTTCGGTGGGGAAGTGACCGCCTATCGCAGCCGACGCGGAATCGAGCGCACGCTCTTCCGCCTCACGGTCCTGCTGGCGACCCTGTTCGTCGTCTTCAGCCTGGTCAACCTGCTGCCGGCGTCGGCCTGAGCCGGCCAGGCGCCCGATCGAGGGCGCCACAGGGGCTGTGCTATCATCCGTCCCGCCTCGTCGGGCTCGTCCCGCAGGCAGGCGTGCCGAGGTGGCGGAATAGGCAGACGCGCTAGGTTCAGGACCTAGTGACCATTACGGTCGTGTGGGTTCAAGTCCCTCCCTCGGTACCACCCCTCCGATGCCCAGGTGGCGGAATTGGTATACGCGTACGTTTGAGGGGCGTATGAGGCAACTCATCCGGGTTCAAGTCCCGGCCTGGGCACCACATTCCACCTGACGGACCGATGACGCCGCTCGCCTGCGCGAGCGGCGTTGGCGTGTACCCTTTGCCCGGGGGCGGTTAGCTCAGCTGGTCAGAGCGCCTCGTTTACACCGAGGAGGTCGGGGGTTCGAGCCCCTCACCGCCCACCACTGCGGCCGGTGCTAGGATTGCTGCACCACCACCGCACAGGAGCGTGAGAACGCCAATGGATCCCATCTGGTACGTGGTGATCGCTATCGCGGTCATCGCGGCTTTCCTCATCGTCATGTACAACGGCCTCGTCCGGCTGCGCAACCTGGTCGACGAGGCCTGGAACCAGATCAGCGTGCAACTCAAGCGTCGGCACGACCTGATCCCGAACCTGGTCAACGCGGTCAAGGGCTACATGGACTTCGAGCAGGAGACCCTGACGAAGGTCATCGAGGCCCGCAGCGCCGCCGTGAGCGCATCCGGCTCCGGCCCTGCCGGTGCGGCCGCATCGGCCCAGGCGGAGAACTTCCTGACCGGCGCCCTGCGCCAGCTGTTCGCCCTGGTCGAGAACTACCCCGATCTGAAGGCCAACCAGAACGTCCTGCAGTTGCAGGAGGAGCTCACCACCACCGAGAACCAGATCGGCTTTTCCCGCCAGCACTACAACAGCAGCGTCCGGGAGCTGAACACCACCGTGCAGACCTTCCCCCAGGTGCTGATGGCCGGCCTGTTTGGCTTCAAGGAGCGCGAGTACTTCCAGATCGAGGAGACCGATGCCGCGGTTCCCGAGGTGAACCTGCGGAGCTGATGCCCCAGGTGCCGATCGGCAGATCGGTGCCGCGAAGATGACTGTCCAGCCGGTCCCCTCAACCTTTTTCCGCGAGATTCGCCGCAACCAGCGCAACTCGTGGCTGCTGGTCGGCGTGGTGGCGCTGGTCCTGGCCGCCATGGGCGGAGCGATCGGCGGCGCGACCGGTTACGGCTGGTGGGGCGTCGGGATCGCGCTGGCGGTCGCATCGGTGATGAGCGTCGGCAGCTATTTTGGTGGGGACAAGCTGGTGCTCCTGTCGAGCGGTGCTCGCGAGGTGCCTCGAGAGTCGCCGCCCGACGAGTACCGCCAGCTCCTCAACGTGGTCACCGAGATGAGCCTCGCCTCGGGGCTGCCGATGCCGCGCGTTTACGTCGTCAACGATAGCGCCCCCAACGCCTTCGCCACCGGACGAGACCCGAAGCACGCATCGGTCGCTGCGACCAGCGGATTGCTGGAGAAGCTCGACCGCGAGCAGCTGCAGGGTGTCATCGCCCACGAGATGAGCCACATCGGCAATTACGACATCCGATTCAGCCTGCTGGTGGGCGTGCTGGTGGGCAGCATCGCGCTGCTCGCCGACTGGTTCCTGCGCTTCACCTTCTGGGGCGGCGGCCGGCGCAGCGGGGGAGACCGCGACCGCGGCGGCGGGGGAGCGGCGGCCCTCCTGTTCGTGATCGCCCTGGT
>JBDSIN010000192.1:0-3098 GCA_039917955.1 Candidatus Limnocylindria bacterium | reverse complement strand
CGTCCTCGGCGGTCTGGAACTCGATGATCGAGCCCTGCGCCGGGGAGAGATCAACCGCCTGCGACCCCCAGTTGCCATCGTTGCCGCGGAGCAGGTGGATCCCTTCCTTCGTCACCGTGTCAAAGATGGTGCCGACGATGTGGAACGACGAGTCGATGCTCGGCCCCACGTTCAGCACGAAGAGGCGCACGCGCTCGCCGGTCTCAACCTTGATCGGGTTGTCGAGGTACTGGTTGGCGACGCCGTTGAACATCACGAAGTCCGGAGCCGGGGCGCCCGAGGCGGCCTTGCTCAGGTCGGACACCTGGCCCTGGGGGCCGAGGTACCACTCGGACTGCACGAACGCGAATTCCTTGTCGACCGGCGCGAGCCCCTCAGCGGGCTCGACGATGACCATGCCGTACATCCCGTTGGCGATGTGGTGCAGCGCCGGCGACGTGCCGCAGTGGTACATCCACACGCCGGCGTAGTCGGCGGTCCACTCGTACAGCTTCTCCTCGCCGGGGTTGATGCTGGTCATCTCGTCGTTCCAGGCAACCTGCGACGAGTGAAAGTCGATCGAGTGCGGCAGCAGGCTGTCCGCGGGATTCTTGAGATGGATCCGGATGGTGTCCCCCACCTTGACCCGGATCACCGGACCCGGGACGCTGCCGGTGCCGGGCGTGCTGGCAAAGGTCCAGACCTTCTGGACGAAGCCGTCGGCGACGGTCATCTCCTTCTCTTCGATGATCAGGTCGATGTCGTGCACGGTCCCGCTCAGCAGTGCCGGAGCGGTGGCATCACGCAGCTCGTAGGGCGGCGCGTTGGGGTCCTTCTCGATCGCAGCCGATGGGGACGAGCCCCCGTTGCTTCCTTCGCTGGCTGACGGCGCCGCGGAGGTGGATGCCTGCGGCGTTGGCGAGGCGCTGGCGGTGGTGTTGGGGTTGCCGGAGACGACGGCGTAGATGAGGGTCAGCAGTAACACGCTGACCACGGCAGAGCCGTAGATGAAGATCCTGCCCATATTCCCTTTCCTGCCCGGCTCGGCGGGCTGCGGAGTCCGATGCCGCGCATTACGCCAGAAATCCCGCGGGCTGCCAAGGGGCCGTTCGGCCCCAAGTGAGCCATGCCATCCGCTTTCGGCCGGTCGGCTAGGCTAGGCTAGGACGGATGACCGATGGCACCGACGTGCTCACCTGGGAGGACCGCGCACGACGGGCGGAGGATCGCCTCGCCGCGCTCGACGAAGCCGTCCGCGGCATTTCGGGGGTCCTGACCCTCGACCGGGTCTTGCAGCTCATCGTCGACCGCGTCCGTGACCTGGCCGATGCCGAGTACGCGGCGCTCGGCATCGTCAACGCGGAGGGGACCATCGAGCGGTTCCTGACCAGCGGCATGAGTCAGTCGGATCGCGACGCGATCGGCGCGTTCCCGCGCGGCCTCGGTCTACTGGGCCTCATCATTCGCGAGGGGCAGACCCTGCGCATCCCCGACATCGGTGCCGACCCGCGCCGCTCGGGATTTCCGCCCAACCATCCGCCGATGGGTTCCTTCCTCGGTGTGCCGGTCAGCGTCAAGGGTCGGTCGGTGGGCGACCTGTACCTGACCAACAAGCGCGGTGCGACCGAGTTTTCGGAGGATGACGAGCAACTGGTGGAGCGATTCGCGCTCCATGCGGGCCTCGCCATCGAGAATGCGCGGCTCAGCGAGCGGGTGCAGGCGCTCGCCGTGGTAGAAGAGCGCGAGCGGATCGGGCGCGACCTGCATGACGGCATCATCCAGCGCATCTATGCGGTCGCCCTGGGGCTCGACGATCTTCCCGAGACGATCGCCACCGACCCGGCTGGCGCCGCCGAGCGGGTCGATCGCGCAATCGACGCACTGCATGCGGCGATCAACGAGATCCGCACATTCATCTACGGGCTGCGTCCCGGCCTGCAGGAACCGGGCGGCATTGCATCCGCGCTGGAGACGCTGACCGAGGAGCTGCGGCTGAACTCGTCGCTCGAGATCGTCGTCGAAGTAGACCGCCCGATCGACCTGCCGCCCGACATCGCGGCCGAGGTGCTCAACGTGGCTCGTGAGGCCCTGAGCAATGCCGTCCGTCATGCAGCGGCGAACCTTGCGCGGGTCATCGTCGAGGAGACCGGCGACGGGCTACGCCTCGTGGTCGAGGACGACGGACAGGGGTTCGACCCTGCAACTCCCCTGGATGCGACCCACCACGGTCTGAGCAATATGCGCGCGCGGGCCGTGCGAATCCGCGGGCGGCTCGAGATAGATAGCAGGCCCGGCCGCGGTACCCGTATCATCCTGTCACTGCCGCCATCGAAGTGAGCAGCTCGCGGACCGCTGCGACCGCGCACACCGAGACACCTGGAGGGACCGTCGGGGCATGACCGAGGATTCGACCGCGCCGCGGCCGCTGCGTCTGCTCGTCGTCGACGACCACGAGGTCGTACGCGAAGGGCTGGTCGCGCTCCTCTCGCGCCGCGACGAGTTTCAGGTCGTCGCCGAGGCCGGCACCGCTGCGGAGGCGCTGCTTGCGGCACGCCGCTTCGAGCCCGACCTGGTGATCATGGACGTGCGCCTCCCGGATTCGTCCGGGATCGAGGCCTGTCGGGAGATCCGCGCCGAGTTCCCGAAGATTCGGGTCGTGATGTTGACCTCGTATCCCGACGAGGAGGCGGTCCTCTCGGCGATCCTGGCGGGTGCCAGCGGGTATCTCCTCAAGCAGGTGCGGGGACGCGACCTGGTCAGCGCCCTCGAGGCGGTTGGCCGCGGTGACTCGCTGCTCGATCCGGCGGTGACCGAACGAGTGCTTGAGCGAGTCCGGCGAGTCGCCAGCGGCCAGGAGCACGACGAGCTGGCAGACCTCACCGCCCAGGAACGCAAGATCCTCCTGCTGGTGGCCGAGGGAAAGACGAACAAGGAGATCGCGGCCGAGGTCTTTCTCTCCGACAAGACCGTGAAGAACTACGTCAGCAGCATCCTGTCCAAGCTGAGTCTCCAGCGGCGCGCCCAGGCCGCCGCGTTCGTAGCCAAGCATCGGCTCGGCGAGGGCGGCTCCTAGCCCCCTATCCGCCCCGCACCACGAGGGCTCGCCCCAGCAGCGCGAT
>JBDSIN010000191.1:0-3795 GCA_039917955.1 Candidatus Limnocylindria bacterium | reverse complement strand
CCCGGACGCCCGGCCATCGGCCGCGCAGTTCGCCTACTTGACGGTAAAGGCGATCCGCATCCCTTCCTGGTAGTGCGCTTCCTGCTCGTCTTCTGACCAGATGTTGCAGAGCAGGACGTAGCTGCCGGCCGCGAGGTCGAGGGTGACCGTGCCGGATCCGCCGACCGCCACGTCCTCGATCTCGCCGATCACCGTCATGCCGCCGCCTGCCTCGTCGACCACGCCGTCCGCGTCGACCGGCAGCGCGCCGGGTGCGAGGTCGGTCTTGATGACCACGAACTCGTGCACGTCGGCGGGACCGTCATTGGTCACTTCAAACACGACCGATCCAGCCGTGACCTCCGACTTGTCCGGCACAACGGACCACTCCTGGAGCGCCACCTTGACGGTGCCACCCCCGGCGGCGCAACCGGCTACGAAGATCAGGCCGATGATCGACAGGATCACCGGTCGGGCGAGACGCACGCCCCTCATGCGGGCAGATGACTCAGTGGTGTCCATGTGTCGGGGAACCCTCCTCGTTCGCTTATGCGGGGCGCCCATGCGGCTGCCAGGGGCGAGGGATGAGGGTAGACCCATGGCCCACCAAATGGAAGCGTCATTCTCACTCCTGGAGGTGAATGGTCCCCCGCGCAACCGTGGCCTGATGCGCTACCGTGCCCGACATGACCCGCCGGACGGCGCTTTTGGCCCCGGTCGCCTTGATCCTGGTCCTGGCGGCCTGCACCGCCGCGCCTTCACCTTCGGCCAGCAGCGTCCCGAGCCAGTCGAGCGCGGCCACGACCAGTGCGGCGCCCTCGATGAGCCCGTCCGCGTCACCCACGGCCGTCCCGGCAACATGGTCCGTCCTCGCGCCGGCCGGAGCAGGCCCTGTTGCTCGTGAGGACCACACCTGGACCACGACACCGGACGGTAGCACCGCGTATCTGTTCGGCGGGCGCACGGCGGCCGGCGGTGCACTCGACGACCTGTGGGCATTCGACCTCTCTGCCGACACGTGGCGGCAGGTGGACGCCGCCGGACCGGCGGCGCGCTTCGGGCACAACGCGGCGTGGGTCGACGGCGTGGGGCTGGTCGTCTTCGCCGGCCAGGCCGGCTCCATTTTCTTCAACGACCTGTGGGCCTTCGACCCGGCGACGGGCGGCTGGACCAAGCTCGCGGCAACCGGCGACGTGCCGGTGTCGCGCTACGGGAGCTGCGCCGCGATCGGTCCCGACGGACGCCTCTGGATCAGCCACGGCTTCACGAGCGAGGGGCAGCGCTTTGCCGACACCGTGGCGTACGACTTCACGACCAACGCCTGGACCGACCAGACCCCCGCCGGGGACCTGCCGGTCAGCCGATGCCTGCACGGCTGCTGGTGGACCGATGCCGGCGCCTTCATCCTGTACGCAGGCCAGACAACGGGCGTCACCGCGCTCGGCGACCTGTGGCAGCTGACCGTCGGGCCGCGGCCGGGCACCAACGCCTGGGCACGGGTTGCCCCGTTCGGCGGACTGCCGCCCGATCGGAACCTGTACGCCGCGGCGCGCTGGGGAGCCGGGACGCTGGTCTTCGGCGGGCAGGGGATCGATGACGGCCCCTTATCCGACGCCTGGTGGCTGGAGGACGGCACGGGGGCGGCAAGCCTGGTAGTCGCGGGTGATTCCGGTCCGGAGGGGCGCTATGGCGCTGAGATGATCGCCGACCCGCAGCGCGGCCGAGTGTTGCTCTTCGGCGGAACGACAGCCTCAGCGGCGTTCGCCGACCTCTGGCAGCTGACTCTCGCCGAGCGCTGAGCCGCCAGGACGGCGGCGGCGACGTACTGGCCGAGGTCGGTCTGCCGGACGAGTGGCGGGTCTAGGCCGGGGTCGGCGAGGGGATATCGGTCTCGTCCGGCGTCTGCGAGGGGGTCGGCGACTTCGATTCGTCCGGGCTCCCGGTCGGACTCGGTTGGCTGGTCGATTGCCTGGGCGTGGCCGTCGGTGCAGAACTTCCGGGCGCTCCCGACTGCTCCGGGCTCTCCGATTCCGACTCGACCGGCGAGACCGATGGGGTTGGAGAGACGCTCTCAGACGGGCTCGGCTCGAATGACTCGGTGATCGAGGGCGATGGGCGCGGACTGGAGCCGACGCCGAAGTCCCGCACCAGCCGGGCGAGCTCACCGGCATACAGGGCGCCGGCGACGGCCAGCACGATGGTGGCGGCCAGCGCCGTGACCCGGGCGAATCGAGCGAACGGGCGCCCGGCGGACGGCGGCGTGACGAGCCACGCCAGCAGGCCGCGACGCGGCGTCGGTTCGGCGGCGACTGCGCTCATGACCCGGTCGGCGAGGTTCCCCGGCGCCTGATCGGAAGCGATCGTGGCGTAGCGCTCCATCTCCTCCACCGCAGGGTCGCGCGGGTCGAGGCCGCCATCAACCTCGGAGGGATCGAACGGAGACCGGCTCATGCTGCCGCCTCCCTGCCGAGGTCGGCGCGCAGCCGCTCGAGGCCGCGCCGCAGGTGCGTCTTCACCGTGTTCAGCGGGCGACCGGTCGCGCTGGCGATGTCATCGAGGCTGAGCTCCCCGAAAAACCGGAGCGCGACCACCTCACGGTACGGCTCCCGGAGGCCGGCGACGGCCAGGCGAACGGCGCGTTCCCGCTCGCCGGAGAGCAGGGCGGTCAGCGGATCGGAGCCGGGTGCGCTCAAGCCGATCTCGGGATTGAGCTCCGCGGCGTCGCGTCGCTGGCCGAGCCGGCGGAATGCGTGCCGCGTGGCGATCCGCATCAGCCAGCCCCCCAGGGGACCGTCCCCGCGGTAGCTCCCGAGCGCCCGATATGCCATCACGAAGCTCTCCTGTGCCACGTCTTCCGCGTCGTGCGGCCGGCCCAGGATCCGCAGGCATGCGCGGTAGACCGCGACCTGCTCCCGCTCCACCAGGATGCGGAAGGCGTCGCGGTCTCCGTCAAGCACCGTGTCCACGAGTGACCGGTCGTCCACGCGTCCATCGTGCCACGCGACCTGCGCCACCGGCGCTCAGTCGTCGCTGTGATCGTCGCCGCCACCCGGACCGGAGTGGTCACTCTCGTCGGGTGAACCGTCGGGGGATTCGCTCGCCTCGGGCGACTCGCTCGCGTCGTCATCGGCGTCATCGGCGTCGTCGGATTCCTCGGGCGAACCGTCGGGGGACTCGCTCGCGTCGTCATCAGCCTCATCGGCGTCGTCGGAGTCCTGGTCCTCGTGCTGCTCGGGCGAAGCGTCAGGGGACTCGCTGGCGTCCTCGGCCTCGCTGGCGTCGAAGGACTGATTCTGGAGCTCATCGGCAGAGTCGTCGGACCCGCCGGAGAGGGCGGCCTGGGAGCCGAAGACGGCACCGCCCACGAGCAGGAGAGCGGCGACGGCCATACCTGCGCTGCGCATGATTGGTCGTCGGTTGGTGGTGTGCATCGGTGATGGAACTCCTTGACTTGTATGTGGCCGCCGGGCAGATGGCGGCCTCACCCCATTCGATACCGATGGGCCCCGAAAGGTTTCAACCGAGCCCGAGTTGGTACCATGTCCCCAAACTCTCCCGACGGGCGCCACGATCCGCCGCTCGATGTCGGCGCGCCTGCCTGTCGTCTAACAAGAGGTTTGAAACGCTCATGACCACCATCGCCGAACCCTCCACCGCCAACGCGCCCATGGGACCGAAGGGCCACCGCCTGCCGGCCGGGCGCGCGGTGCAGTACAACCCGTCGCCCGAGGAGCTGCAGCGCCTCACCGCTCTCATGCCACAGGCGCGGCGCACCGGATTCGGCAACTACAACGTTCAGACGCGAGTCGTCAGCCG
>JBDSIN010000190.1:0-4372 GCA_039917955.1 Candidatus Limnocylindria bacterium | reverse complement strand
GTGGGCCGGCGAAGCCCGACCTTGCAGGCCTCGCGCCGCTCCATCGCCTGCTGCTCGAAGGGCCGGTAGGTCTGGAGCCGGTCGGCCAGCATGGCGAAGTCGACGGTGTGTCCGTCGAACTCGGGGCCCTCGACGCAGGCGTACCTGGTCTCGCCGTCGATCGAGACTCGGCAGCCGCCGCACATCCCGGTGCCGTCCACCATGATCGCGTTGAGCGACACCGTGGTTCGCACGCCGAACGGCCGGGTCATCTCGCTGACCGCTCGCATCATCGGCACCGGGCCGACAGCGAAGACCTCATCGATCCCACCGGCGTCGAGGAGATCCTGCAGCGCCTGGGTCACGAACCCGTGCCGGCCGTAGCTGCCGTCATCGGTGCAGACGACAACGTCGCCCGCCTCGCGCAGCTCTGGTTCGAGGATCACCCACTCGCGGGAGCGGCCGCCGATGACGCTGGTCACCCGCACGCCCCGCCGGGCCAGCTCCAGTGCGATGGGGAGGATGACTGCCGTGCCGACGCCGCCGCCGACGCAGACTGCGTGTCCCTCGGTGATCAGCTCGGTGGCCCGCCCAAGCGGTCCGGCAATGTCGGTGATGGCATCGCCCGGTTCGAGCTCGACCAGGTCGCTGGTGCTCTTGCCGATCGACTGGATGATCAGGCTGATGGTGCCTGCCGCTGGATCGCTTGCGGCGATGGTGAGCGGGATCCGCTCCGCGCCAGGCCCGCGCCGGACGATGACGAACTGGCCCGGCTGCCGGATCTCCGCGATGCGCGGCGCCTCAACGACCAGCCGGGTGACGTTGGGGGAGAGCTGCGACTTGTCGACGATCAGATGCATGCAACACCGTTGCGTACGGCTTCACCCTGATCATGCGGCCGCGCCTGCTCGCGGCTCATGCACCGATGCGCATGTTTTTGGGGGCCGAAGGTCACTCCCCGCGCGGGACCGCGACAGGACTCAGCCCGGCACACCCGGCTTGCCCTTCGGCCAGTAGAGCTCCTTCTTGACGTGGAATTCGGGATAGCCGCGGTCCATCAGCTCGCGCTCCACGTTGAGGATCATCTCCGGGTTCCCACAGATGTAGACGACCGTGTCGTCGGGCCGCAGACCGAGGTCGCGGCAGACCGAGCCGACCACCGACTCGGCACGCCCGACCCGCCCGGTCCAGCCGGCGTTGCGCGGGTCGTCGAGGCGTGAGATGGTCGGCACGTAGGTCACCGGGTAGCTGCCGTCGCGCTCCCACCCCTCCAGCAGCTCCCGATAGCCGAGCTCGTCGGCGAAGGAGCAGCCGTGCAGGACCACCGTCTTGCGAGGTCGGCCTTCCCCCATGGTCTGGCGCATCATCGCGATGAACGGCGCGATGCCCGTCCCGGTCGAGATGAGGAGGTGCGTCCGGTCATCGTCGGGCTCGAGGACAAACTTCCCCTTGGGACCGATCATCCGCATCTCGTGGCCGATCGGCAGACGCCACAGGAGCGAGGTGAAACGCAGGATCGGCACGAGGCGCACGTAAAACTCGTACCCGTCCGTCCCGGCTTCCCGTGGAGCCGATGCCACCGAGTACGGCCGCTGCACGAGTCTTCCGTCGGCATACACCCCGATGGTCATGTACTGACCCGGCTCAAACGGGGTCGGCTCGTTGTCGAAGCGGACCCAGAAGTAGCCAAGGTGATCCGTCGCGTCCACTCGCCGCACCAGTCGGGCGTTGTACAGATCGGATTCCAGGCTGATCTCGCGCTCGTCGTGGTGGTGTCCGCTCATCGTCAAGCAGGGTACCGCACGGGCGTGGCGCTTGGCCGACGCTACAATCGCGCCCACCATGCGCGATCGCTACTACCTGACCACCGCGATCTTCTATCCGAGCCCGGCTCCGCCGCTGCACTCGCTTTTCGAGGTGATCGGTGCCGATGCAATCGCGCGCTACCACCGTCTGTCGGGGCAGGAGACCCGGTTCCTGACCGGCATGGACGAGCACTCCGCCCAGGTCGAGCGACTGGCCACTGAGCGCGGCGTGGAGCCGCGCGTCATGGTGGACGAGTGGGCGGCCGCCTGGAGCACCGCCTTTGATCGATTCTCGATCAGCTACGACCGATTCATCCGCACCACCGACGCCGATCACCTCCGCGCATCGGCCGAGATGGTCCGCCGCGCACAGGCCAACGGCGATATCTACAAGGGCACATACGCCGGCTGGTACTGCGCCGGCGACAACGAGTTCAAGACAGATGCCCAGATCGTGGATCGGCGCTGTCCCGATCACCCGACCCTGGAGCTGCAGTGGCTCGAGGAGGAGAACTACTTCTTCCGCCTGTCGCGTTACCAGGGGGCGCTGGAGGAGCTGTACGCCGCGAATCCCTCCTTCTGTGAGCCGGAGCATTTCCGCAACGAGGTGCTCGGATGGCTGCGCGACGGCCTGACCGATTTCTCCGTCTCTCGGGCCGGCGGCAGCTGGGGGATCCCGTTCCCCGACGACGACGCGCACCGCATCTACGTCTGGTTCGACGCGCTCACCAACTACGTCACCGGCGCCGGCTTCCCCGACGACCCCGATGCGTTCGCCCGCTTCTGGCCGGCCGACCTGCACGTCATCGGCAAGAACATCACGCGCTTCCATTGCCTCTACTGGCCGGCGATGCTGATGAGCGCCGGCCTGGCGCTGCCGCGCCAGGTCTTCGCTCACGGCTTCATGCTGCTGCGCGGCGAGAAGATGTCGAAGACGCGCGGGAACGTTTTGGATCCCGACGAGGCGGTGCGACTCTTCGGCGTGGATGGCATCCGCTACCTCGTGCTGCGCGAGATCCCGTTCGACCGCGACGGCGACATCACCTTTGAGGGTCTCGTGCGCCGTTACAACGCCGATCTTGCCAACGACCTGGGCAACCTGGTCAACCGGGCGGTGAGCATGAGCGGGCGCTACCTCGATGGGGCGCTGCCCTCGCTGAGCGATGAGCCCACACTCGCCGACGCGGAGCTGCGCGCCGCAGCTGAAGCTGCCGTGGCGTCGTATCGCGCGGCGATGGAGCGACAGCATCTCGACGAAGCGCTGGCTGCCGTGATCGAGCTGACTCGGAGCACCAACGGATTCGCCGAGTCACAGGCCCCGTGGTCGCTGCACAAGGCCGGACAGACGGAGCGCACCGCACAGGTGCTCGCCGTGATGTCCGAGGCGTGCCGCATCCTCGGTCACCTGATGGCCCCGTTCACGCCCGCCGCGGCGCGACGCCTTCACGACCAGCTCGGCGTCCCGGCCTCGTACGACGAGCGTGGCGCCGGCAGTCCGGGGCTCGATCATCTGTTTGCCTGGGGCGCTGTGCCCGGTGGCTGGCAGACCGGGGCGCCGATTCCACTTTTCCCGCGGGTTGAGCTGCCAGACGACGAGGCGATCGAGGGCACCGAGGGCACCGAGGGCACCGAGGGGGCCGCACCCTGAGCCGCGGGGTCCCGGCGCGTCTATCCGGCCTGGTCGATTCGCACTGCCATCTCCAGGACGTCGCCTTCGACTCCGACCGCGACGCCGTGATCGAGCGGGCGCGGGCCGCCGGCCTGGTGCGCATCCTCGTGCCGGGCTACGACCTCGCCTCGTCCCGCGCGGCCATCGCACTCGCCGAGGCGTACCCGGATCTGATCGACGCGGCAGTTGGCGTCCACCCGCACTTCGCGGCGACGCCCCCTGCGGCCGACTGGGCAGAGCTGGCCGCACTGGCGAAGCATCCGCGTGTCGTGGCGGTGGGGGAGATCGGGCTCGACTTCTTCCGCAACCTCTCATCTCCCGCGGCCCAGCAGGCCGCGCTGGAGCGCCAGCTGGCGATCGCGGCGGACGCCGGCCTTCCGGTGCTCGTTCACGACCGCGAGGCGCACGATGCGGTGCGCAGCGCCCTGCTGGCCTGGTCGGGACCGCCCGGGCGGACCATTCGCGGCGTGCTGCACTGCTACTCCGGCGATGCGCCGCTGGCGCTCGAGCTAGCGGCTGCCGGGTATCTCATCTCCTTCGCGCTGCCGGTCAGCTTCAGCTCAGCCCACGGACCGCGGGCCGCCGCCGCGGCCCTGCCGGGCGGCACGTTCCTGCTGGAAACCGATTCCCCGTGGCTGGCGCCCGGTGGCGCGGGAGCCAGGAACGAGCCCACCACGGCGCTTCGCGTTGCCGCCGCCCTGGCCCGGCTGCGGGAGACGACGCCCGAGGCGGTCGCGGTGTCGGCGGCGACGGCCTATCGGGCCCTCGTCAGCGGCTGAGGTCGAGCCCGAGGCGACGAGCGCGCCTTGACACCGCGGGCGGCGGGGCGGTAGCATCGTTGGCACTCTCGGTGGTTGAGTGCCAACGCGGTCGCATCGGCCGGCAGGCCCTCCCACGTGAGAGTCATGAGCACAGCCAT
>JBDSIN010000189.1:0-6377 GCA_039917955.1 Candidatus Limnocylindria bacterium | reverse complement strand
CGACCTGCACATCACCAGCACCCGCTCGGTGGAGGAGCTGCGCGCCTGGCTCGAAGAGCGGATCGCGGGATACACGACTGCGGTGATGGTCGGCGGCGACGGCTCGCTGGGGGTCGCCTACAACGTGGTCGGTGGCCTGCCGAATGAGCTGCGCCCGGTGCTCGGCTACATTCCCGCGGGGTTCGGCAATGCCACGGCGCAGCTGCTCAACCTGCCGCGGCACCCTGCGGCATTGGCTGGGCTGCTGGCGCTCGGCGAGTCGCGTCCGATCGACCTGGTCTCGGTGGATGGGCGGCTGGCGCTCTTCGCCGGGGCGGGGTGGGACGCGGTCGTGGCGGGGCGGTATGCCGCGGGGGGCGCGAAACGCCTGCGCGGCTGGGCCGGCGCCGTTATCGGCTCACTGGGGGCGCTGCGGAGGCGCTTCGCCGTGCGTGTTGAGGTGGACGGAAGCGTCGTCCACGAAGGACCGATGGCCCTGGTGGTCGCCGGCACGACTCCGTTCTATGGGCGCGGCCTGCTCGTCAACCCCGGCGCCCGGACCGATGCCGGCCGGATGACCCTGCGTGTCTACCCCGGACCTGAGCCGCGGCTCGCGGTCGAGGTCGTCCGCTGGGCCGCGCACCGACGGCCGTCAGCTGAGGCTGTCCACGCGCAGGCCGCGGTCGTGACCAGCCTCGACGATTGCCCGATCCCGGTGCAGGCCGATGGAGACCTGATAGGTGAGGCTGCTGATTGGCGTTTCGCTGTTCGCCCGGCCGCCGTGCGGCTCATCGGTCGGTGGTGATCATGCGCACCACAGAGTGCGTGGGTCGGTTGCAGGCAGGGTGCTCGCGGGGCTATGGTGGAATTGCCCGGTTCAGCCTTGGCTCATGTCGCGCACCGCGCGCGCCGGATTTTGCACCGACCTCGCGTCTCAACAGCCCCGCGCTTGAATGCTTGATGGAGGAGTGATTGTGTCGAAGGTACCCGCACGCTGGCGGCTCGCTGCGGCCGTTCTGACAGCGGTCCTTGCATATTCAACTTTGGCTATTGGGACGGCGATCGCGCGTCCGCCGGATGACCGCGGGAAGCCCGACAGGATTACGACCGCCAGCGACGGTGCTAAGAACAAGCTGCACCCGCGCCTGCAGGCCGCTGTCGAGGCTGGCTCGACCGATTCCCTCTGGGTCTTCCTGACAACCGCCGGCGATCCGGCAGTGGCGCTTGACGTCATGGATAGCGGCTACGTGGCCGATGGCGGCGACGCCGCGATCGTCCTTGGACGCATTCGCGCCTATAACCTGGTCAAGCTGGCCAGCGTGGCGGGTGTGATCAGCGTCGGCCCCATCGACCTGAAGCAATCGGGCAAGCCACTGGGCGTCCCCGACCCGGAGGTCGCGGCTCGGCCGAGCACCGACGTCCTCAATAAGGCACTTAAGGGCCTCTATGCGAAGGAGGTCCCTTACTCCAAGGCGCCAGCTCTCGCTGGCTCAAACTTCGAAGAGCTCAAGGACCTCGCTCTCCTCGACGCGAAGACCCACAACTTCGCCGAGGCCTGGGATGCGGGTTACACGGGCACGGGTATCACGGTCGGCGTCCTCGACGGCGGCACCGATTTTGGCCACCCCGACCTCATCGGCACGTGGCAGACGTGGTCGGGACTGACCGGCTCGCGCCTGGGCTGGAATGGTTGGCCCAAGGCATTCGATCCATTCGGCACCCTGCAATGGCTGGCAGCGCCCAGCCAGATCGACCAGGGCCTGTCCTGGTACGTGAAGACCACCGCGGTCACCTGCAAGGACTGGGCGAACAAGGCACCGCAGGCGTCGTGCTCGGTCAAGTTCTCGACGATGACCGGCCCCTCGCGCAACTTCGCGGCCCCAACGGGCACGATCCAGCACACCTATCTCTTCCCGGCCGGCGTGTCCAAGTCGGGCAACGTCCGGCTCGGTAGCCACCCCGATGACTACCTCCTCGCGCTCTTCGGGGAGCGACCTGCGTTCCTCGTCACCGACTCCACCACGGCGGGGGTCTTCGACACCGTCTACGTCGACCTCGACAACGACCGGCGCTTCGACGACGAGAAGCCGGTGACCAAGGCCTCGCCCGTCTCGTATCGGGATATGGACGGCGACGGCTACACCGACCTCTCCGGCGGGCTCCTCTACTTCATCTCCGACGGGGTGACGAGGCTCCCGGGCGGCGTGGACGTCTTCGGTCCCTCCCTCGTACGGCCGCCCGGCGAGACGCTCGCGTGGACCGGCGACTTCGACCCGGCAATCGCCGGCCACGGCACGCTGACCGCCTCAAACGTCGTCGGCCAGGGCGTCATCAACGGCAAGGCCCCGTGCTTCGCTGATCTCGCCGGCGTTGCCGGCGCCGAGTCCTGCCCCGGTGGTGGCCGCTACCCCGGTGCGGTCATCGGTGGTGCGCCAGACGCCAAGCTCGCGCCGTTCGGCGACATCTACTTCAGCTTCGAGTTCTCCACGCAACTCGGCTACTTCCTGTCGAACGCGCGTGGGGTGAACATCACCTCGAACTCGTATGGCTCCTCGGACGTGGATAACGACGGCTACGATGCCGCCAGCCAGGAGGCCGATGTCATCCACTGGGCGATCGGTGGGGGACGCACCACGCCTCTCTTCTCGACCGGCAACGGGGCTCCGGGCTTCGGCACGACCTCCCCGCCGTCGCCGTCGATCGGCATCTCCGTGGGCGCGTCAACCCAGTTCGGTGGCACCGGTTGGGACTCGATCCGCGATGTAAGCCAGGTCAATGACGATGACGTCATGGTCTGGTCCAACCGCGGGCCGGGCGCGACTGGCACAACCGGGGTCGACGTGGTGGCCGACGGAGCCTTCTCCGCCGGTGACCTGACCCTGAACGCCGTGCTCTCAGGCAAGAATGCCTGGGAGACGTGGGGCGGCACAAGCCGCTCGACCCCGGTCGCGGTTGGCGCCACGGCGCTGATCTACGACGCATGGACCGACGTCAACGGTGACGTCATCCCGGCCGGCTTTGCCGTCACCGCCAAGGAGATCCTTAAGTCGAGCGCCGACGACCTCGGCTACGACTCGTGGCTTCAGGGCGCCGGATCGGTCGACGCCGGGATGGCGGTCGACGTGGCCACCAACGGCGGCGCCTCAGTATCGCCGTCCGAGTGGCGCGTTGGCGACTACCGAGGCGACGAATGGGACGTCTTTGCCCACATCATCGCCCCCGGCGGCTCTGACAGCCAGCTCTTCACCATCGACGGTGCTGGGAGCTACGACATCAGCGACCGGTTCATGACACGAACCGACTCGGTGTCGATGGATTTCACCACCAGCAATGTGGGCAACGAGAGCCCGTACACCTTCAACGCGCCCGACTACCTGATCGACCTGACCGATCAGGTGGCCGCGCATCCGGATGCGGACCTGATGGTGGTCCGGGCCAACTTCCCGCTGGCCGACTATGACCTTGGCCTCAACTACACCAGGGACAACGAGTTCCGGATGCTCACCTACAACTGGACCGACATCGACGGTGACGGGAACCTGTGGACTGATGCAGACACCGACGGCGCGGTCGACCACAGCACCCTCGGCACCAGCTCGAACATCGACGGGTTTGCCGACATCAACTTCGCCGCGTCGGAGATGGACAAGGGCGAGTACGAGCGCTTCATGTACCACCGCCCGGGCGCCAACACCCTGCAGAGCTTCGTGCGCAACCCGAACGATCGCATGGCGGATGGGCTCTTCCTCGGCTTCCAGCACCCCATCCGGAATGCAGCCATGCAGACCACCGCGCTGGACATCCAGATCGACTTCTACGAGAACGCCGACTGGGCGTGGATCACCACCCCGGCAAGCGCCTCCGGGTCGTTCACGGCCAACGTGACCGTCCCGGCTGACACCCCTTACGGGATGTACGACGGCGCCATCGTGCTCAGCGACACCGACGAGGAGATCGTCGTCCCGGTCCTGATCACGGTTGCTCCCACCTTGAAGGCCGACACTGATGGCAACCTGCCGTCGGTCAGCTTCGGCGGCGCCGACGTGGCGGCCGACCAGGCCGGCCTGCTCTACAACAACGGATCGGTCTTCGGCGCCACCGACTGGACGTGGCGGGCCGAGTCCGGGGACTGGCGCTTCTTCTACTTCGATGTTGACGCGACCGTGCCCGAGGGTACGCTCTTCCTGGCCAACACCACGTGGGACGACAGCGCCCCGTCTACCGATATCGACACACTGATCTTCGGGCCGAGCGCGGATCCGGAGGGACAGGTGTTCTGCGACGACTGCCTGTTCGGAGCCCCGTACGTGCTTGATACGGTGGGCAGCAGCCCGAACACCAACGTGGGTGCAGGGATCTGGACCTTTGACACCGCAACCGGCGGTGCGCAGGACCTGGTTGCCGCACCTGCTCAGGAAGGCCTGCACGCCATCGCGCTGCACCAGGTGCTGTTCGATGGTGGCCAATTCCACGCGCCGTTCGAAACCTCCATCGGCACGGCGACCCTGGATCCTGCCTCCGTGGTGATCGATAGCGCCGCAGATGCGGGCAGCTTTGGGGTCACCTTCACGTCGACGCTCGACATCGACGGCCTCTCGGCAGAGGCGTTCGGCCTCAGCCAGCCATCGGTCTTCGTGCAAGCGACTCAGCAGGACAACCCGGACGATCCGAGTTCCGCGTCGATCAAGCACGACGTGGCCATCTCGCACGCCTCGACGGCGACCTTCACTGTCGACGTGGGCCCTGACGATGTCGACCTGTTCGTGGTGTACGACGCCAACAGCGACGGCATCTTCACGAACGCGGAGATCATCGCCTCCTCGACGGGAGGGTCAGGCAGCGACGAGTTCATCGAGCTGGTCCGGCCTCCGGACGGCGACTACCAGGTCTGGGCGCAGGGCTGGAGCGTTGCCGGGACGCCGAATGTCACCGTCGGGATCGACGTCGTGCAAGGGTCCGACATGACCATCACGGGCATCCCGGTCGGCACGATTGCGGCCGGCACGGTGGTGAACTTGACCGTCAACTTCAGCAAGTCGATGGTGGTCGGTGAGACCTACTTCGGCGAGCTTTTGCTGGGTCCGAGCGTGGCGCCAAGCGCGCTGCGCGTCCCGATCGAGATCACGCGAACGCCGTAGCGTTCGCTCCCTGACACGATGGTAGACGAGGCCCCCGGTCCGCCGGGGGCCTCGCTATTTCGTCATACTGGGAACGACTCGATGCAAACGCCATGGATGAATCGATCGGCACTGACCTTGCTGCTGATCGTTCTGGTGGCGTGTGCCGCTCCCAAAGGTCAATCGCCTGGCGTGAATCCGCCGCATAGCCCGCCGGACGAGCTTTCCCCCATCGAGCCATCGCTGATTCCGTCCTTTCCTCTTCCGTCTGGGATGGTGCTCCCACCGATCGTTGACCCAGACGGAGCTGGTCCGCCGTACGCTCGTGGCGAGCCCGTCCAGGTGGGCGACCTGACCGTCGTCTACGAGGGGACCTTCCGAGCCGATGGGCGCTTCGTCGCTCGCTTTCAGGTGACCGGGGTGCTCCAGTCCCCACCGGGAGCGCTATTCTTCCTGCCCAGCGGCCCGTCGATCAATCTCGTGCGCGCCGGCAGTCAGGTGACGAGTGAGCCGTTCGCGCTCCGCGGAAATGCTGACTCATCCGTCCTGTTTGCATGGCTCATTGGGTCGGAGACAGTCATCTGGGAGCTTGGGCCCATCGAGACGCACTAGCTAAGCGCTCGCCGCGCCTGGTCGAGGGCCGCGAAGGCGGCGCGGCGCAGGCGCTGGGGGCCGGTGCCGTGGATGCGCATCTCGACCATCGGCATGCTGACCACCCCGGCCACCGACACACGGACCCGGGACCGGCCGTGGGCATCGGGCGGGAGCAGTGAGAGCTGGATGACCGCGTCGGCAACCGGCGCGGCGACAAGCCCGCCGGCGTCCAGCATCCCACCCACGAAGCGCGCCGCTCCCGGCCCAGCGGGCGCCACCGCCGACAGGATGGCCAGCAGCATCCCCTGCGTCTCCGACTCCCAGGTGGCCACCGTTGCCGCCCCGGCGCGGCCCAGCGCGGCGAGCGCGAGGGAGGCGAGATCGTCGTCATCGGTGCCGTAGACGTGCTCGCCCAGCAGAACCAGCGCCCGCGCCACCGGCGCATCCAGGACGGCCGCGTCGCCGCGGGTAGAGAAGCGCAGGTGCACGCCGTCGTCGCGCGCGTAGATGCCGGCCTCCACCCCGATGCCCGGCGTGGTCAGCAGGTCGTCGACCAGGTCGGAGATTGCCGACTCACCGATGCCAAAGGTCTTCACCGTCCGGGTGTGCACCGGGCGCAGCGCGAAGCGCGCTGGCAGGCGCGGGGCGACCACATCGGTCCACATCGCGCGCATCTCCGACGGGACG
>JBDSIN010000188.1:0-3015 GCA_039917955.1 Candidatus Limnocylindria bacterium | reverse complement strand
GTCATCCCGCTCGAAGACGACGGCCAGGCGGCCGCCGGCGAGGGCGGCCTCAACGCGTTGGATGGCACGATTCTCGACGCCAGCTACATCGGCGTCAGCACCCAGTACCTGGTCGAAACCCGCGACGGCCACAGGCTGACGGTGTACGCTCAGAACCTGGAGACCGGCGGCGCCGCCGAGGCGCTGGCCGACGGGCGCCCGGTGCGGCTCACCTGGAAGCCACAGCACACCTTCGTGATCAGCGTGACCACGTTTGACGACAGCCGCGTCCCGTACCAGAACGAGGAAGGAGCCCCCGATGTCTGACGACCGGACCGAGCGCACCGAGATCGAACTCGCCATCGCGCGCGTCGTGTACGAGGAGCGGCACACCCGTCGCTCTTTCTTCCTGAAGGCAGGGCGTGGCGGCGTCTACCTAGCCGGGGCACTGTCCCTGCCAGCCATTCTCGCGGCCTGCGCGTCGCCGAGCGCGACGCCCAGCAATACCGTGCACTGGCTCAACTGGCCAGCGTACATCGACATCTCTGACGACGAGTCGAGCTACCCGAGTTTGGAGGCCTTCAAGGCGCAGAGCGGACTCGACGTCGAGTACAGCGAGGGTCTGCTCGACAACGCCGACTTCCTGGCAACGTACTCGCCGGACCTCCGTGCGGGCATCGCGACCGGGTGGGACGTCATGTCGCCCGGCGGCTGGGTGGTTGAACGGATGGCGCGCAACGGGTGGCTCCAGGAGATCGACCACTCGAAGCTGCCGAACTGGACCGCCAACTGCGCCGATTACGCCAAGGGCCTCTGGTTCGACCCAGACAACAAGTACAGCGTCTGGTGGCAGGGCGGCATCACCGGCATCGCCTACGATCCGGAGCTGACCGGCCGCGAGATCACCACCTTCGACGACCTGCTCGATCCGGCCTTTGCCGGGCGCGTCGGCGGCTTCAGCGACATGCGCGACATGTTCGGTCTGACCCTCCTCTCGCTAGGTGTTGAGCCGGCCAACGCGACGGTCGACGACGTCAGGCGCGCGCAGGAGAAACTCCTGGCAGCGCCCGAGGGCCAGTTCCGCGGCTGGTATGGCAACGAGTACTACGACGCACTGGCGGCCGGCGACCTGGCCATCTGCGTCGCCTGGGGCGGCGACATCAGCCAGATGAACTTCTACGACAACGACAAGGTGAAGTTCATCGTGCCCGACACAGGCGGCATGCGCTGGAACGACAACCTGGTCATCCCCAAGGGAACCGGCAATGCCGAGAACGCGCACAAGCTGATGGACTACTACTACGACCCCGCGGCGGCGGCGATGCTGTCGGAGTGGGTCGGCTACTGGACGCCCGTGAAGGGCGTCGAGGCGAAGATTCTCGAGGACGCGCAGGCGTCACGCGATGACGGCGACGCAGAGTGGGCCGACACGCTCGAGGCGATGGCCCCCACCGTCGTCCCCACCGCGGAGCAGACGGCCGGCACCTATACCGACAAGCAGTTGACCGAGGCGGAGGAGACCGAGTGGAACAACCTCTTCGAGGTTGTGCTCAGCGGTCTGGCGGCAACCTGACCACGCACTAACGGGTCGGGGCCGACTGATGCAGTCGCTTCGCCGCGGGCTGGCCCCGCTGCTCCTGCTGCTGCCCGGCGGGGGCTGGCTGGTGTTGTTCTTCGTGGTGCCGATGGCCTTCATGCTGCTCATTTCGCTGCAGGAGGGCACCTTCGACACCGGCTACCAGTTGACCTGGAACTTCGGGATCTACCCGCAGGTGATCGGCCAGTACTGGGAGCTGTACGTTCGATCCACCGGCTTCGCCGTGGCCACCACCGTGCTCACCCTGGCCGTCGGGTATCCGGTGGCGTACACCATCGCGTTCCACGGCGGGCGGCTGAAGAACGCGCTCCTGCTGCTCGTGGTGCTCCCCTTCTTCGTCAGCTTCGTCATCCGCACCCTGAACTGGCGGATGATCCTGTCCGACAACGGAATGGTCTTTGGGACGCTCAAGGACGCCGGCCTCCTCGACCCCAACTTCCACTTCCTGGCCACGCCCGCGTCGGTCATCTTTGGACTGACCTACAACTTCCTGCCGTTCATGATCCTGCCGCTGTACGTCGCCATCGAGAAGATCGACCGGCGGCTCATCGAAGCGGCGACCGACCTGTACGCCAGCCGCGCCCAGGCCTTCTGGCGAGTGACCTTCCTGCTCTCCCTGCCGGGAGTGGTGGCTGGTTCGCTGCTGACCTTCATTCCCTCGGTCGGCGACTTCATCACCGCCGAGGTGATCGGCGCCGGCAATCCGCAGGTCTTCATGGTCGGCAACATCATCCAGCGCAAGTTCCTCGACAGCCTCGACTACCCGGCCGCCGCGGCACTGGCGTTCGTGCTGGTGGCCGGCGTGATGCTGCTGGTGACGGTCTATACGCGCCTGGTCGGCAGCGAGCGGCTCGCCGGATGAGCAGCATGACCGCGCCGCTGACCGCCCAGCCCAAGCGCGCGCTGCGCGCCCGCCTGGGCGGCCTGCTGCTGCCCGGATTCACGGGCCTGCTGCTCCTCTTCCTGTTCGCGCCGATCGCGGTGATGATCGCCTTTTCCTTCAACGACCCCGCCGGGCGTCAGAACATCACCTGGCAGGGCTTCACCCTCCGCAACTACGTCGACCTGTGGGGTCGATCCCAGATCACCGACCCGATGGTCCTGAGCCTGGTGGTGGCCACCATCTCGACCGTGGTTGCCACCACCTTCGGCACCATGATCGGGCTGGCATTGACGCGCTACGCCTTCCGTGGTCGGTGGCTGATGAACCTGTTGATCTTCATCCCGATGACGGCGCCGGAGATCATCCTGGGCGCGTCACTGCTGACGCTGTGGATCAGCCTCGGGGTGGAACGCGGGTTCCTCACCATCCTGGTGTCGCACATCATGTTCAACATCAGCTTCGTGGTGGTCACCATCCGCGCTCGGCTGGTCGGATTCAACCGATCCCTCGAGGAGGCCGGCATGGACCTCTACGCCGATGGGCGCACCACCTTCTG
>JBDSIN010000187.1:0-2545 GCA_039917955.1 Candidatus Limnocylindria bacterium | reverse complement strand
GTGCGCACAAACCTCGTCCTGCCTCGCGAGCTGGTCGCGGAGGTTGACCGGGTAGCCGGACCGCGTGGCAGGAGCCGTTTCGTGGCCGAGGTCCTCGAGCAGGCGGTGCGGCGCGCGCGACAGCGCGAGGCAATGCTCGCCGGGGTCGGAATGCTCGCCGGCCGGCGCGGCTACGAGCACTGGTCCACGCCGGACAAGGTGGTTCAGTGGGTGTACGAGCAGCGGTCGGGCGGGCGCGATCCGTGGCAGAAGTGACGGGCGGCCTCCTGCTCGATACGAGCTTCGTGATCGACTGCTGGCACAACCGTGCCGAGGCTGTCGAACACCTGGAGCGACTGATGGCCGAATCTGCCCCGCTCTACGTTACCGAGGTGGTGGTCTGTGAGTTGTTCGCGGGCCTGGACGAGGCGGATCGCAGCGTCGCCCACCGCTTCCTGGAGCCCATCGAGTTCATCCAGCCAGGACCCAGCACCGCCGTGCGTGCGGGCATCTGGCGAGCCGAGACGCGTGCGCGCGGCGCCACGCTTCACCTGCCGGATGCCCTGATCGCCGCGGCAGCGGACGCGGTGGGTGCGGCCGTGCTTACCCGCAACCTGCGCGATTTCGCCCTGACCCCGGTGCGGGTCGAAACCTACTGAGGCAGTGGCGTGGCGGCCACGGAATCGCCGGATTCATGTGACGGCCGCGCACGCCGTCCCCCAAGGGTCGCGGGGCCGCCGGATTCGCATCTCAGCCTGCAGGCGGGCAATCGGGCACCCGTCCCGCGCACTCGGTGCGCGCGCCACCTGAATCTGGCGAGAAAGGCCGCGACGAACCGCCCTACGCCCGCCGTCGCATGCGGAAGAGGATCCGTCGCGAGTCCTCGATGGGCGCCTCTTCCACGATCTCGAATCGCTCCTCGAACGCCTCTCGGAACCCCTCGACCGTGTAGCCGGGGAAGATGTCCTCGCGCGCCAAGAGGAGGCGCTGGACCATGGGGTCCTCCTTCGGTACCCACTCGACCACCAGGGTGGGCGCCAGGCGGGCCAGCAGCTCCGCGACCATCCCCAACGGCACGTTGCGCCCGATCGCCAGGTGATGGACCAGCGCCAGCGCAACCGCCACGTCGGCGTTCGCCCGCTCGATCAACGAAGCCCGTTCGGCGTTCGCCCAGCCGATGGCCGGCGAGGGATCGGCAAGGTCCACCAGGAGCGGCATGATCCGCCGCTCGCCGGCGGTCCGCAGCGCCAGGTAGTGGCGCTCCACTGCGGCCCAGTCCCCGTCGAGCGCGAGCACCTCGAAGCCCGCCGACGCGGCGATCGCGGAGTAGCGCCCGGTGTTGGCGCCGATGTCCCAGGCCCGGCGGCCACCCGTCACGAAGCATGCGTCCAGCAGCCGCCTCACCAGGGCCTCCTTGGAGGTCGTGCCGGCCGCGGAGTACGAGGTCTGGTCGGCGTAGTCGGCCCACTCGGTGCCGTGCGCCGGAAGCTTCAGCCCTTCCACGGTGCGCCGCAGGTGGTCGAGCAGGGCGAGGCGCCGGGTATCGCTCATGATCACGGCTCGCGGCGCCCCAGCTGAGCCCGCTCGCTCGGCACTCCCCGCGTCGCCCGCGTGGAGTCGCTGTGCCCGCGCGTGCAGGTGAACGTGCGCCGCCAGCCCGGCCGAGAAGCGGGTGTTGCGCGGCAGCAGCTCGGAGGCGAGGTCAAGCGGAACGCCGTCGATCCAGGTGCGAAGCAGCTGCCCCAGCCGGCCGTCGCGGTGGGCCATCAGCGCCAGCGGCGCCAGGAAGTTCTCGCAGAACTGGCCGTATGGCTTCCACGGCTCGCCCGCGCGAACCCGCTCGAAAGAGAGGGTGTCGATCAGCACGGGACGCCCGGCGACGAACTGCACGTTGTAGGCGCTCGCGTCCCGCATGGTCATGCCGCGCTCGCTGGCCATCGCCTGTGCCCGCAGGGTGAGCAGCGCGGCGTCCTTCAGCTGCGAAAAGGACCACTCGAAGGGATGCGAGATGAAGCCGATCTCATCGGGCTGGATGATGGCCACCGCAAGCAGCTCAGGGGCGAGATCGAGCGCGGCCGGCCGGTCGGCAACCAGGACGCCCTCGCTGATCAACGCCGCATGGAGGCCAGATGACTCGAACGCTGTCCAATCATCGGCGAAGACTGTGTTGATCTGGCGGTAGAGGACTCCGTCCCGGCGGAAGACGAAGCCGCTGGGATCGCGATAGGAGCCTGGATCGCGCTCCGCGGCCGGGCGATCGGTCACTCGGCGTCGGTGGGCGTGGCGCCCGAACCCCCGGGGGTGATGCTCCCGCTCGCCCCGCCGGACCCGTCGGAAGGCTTGCGGCGGAGCTTCGCGATGGTCGAGCGGATTGCGTTGCGAAAGAAGAACGGCACCGATACGGCGGCGGCGATGAGGGCCTGGATGATCAGACTCCCTGCGCCGGGGTCGATGTATGCGAAGACCAGCCTCATGACGACTCCCTGACCGATGTCCCGCCCGGCGGCGCCCCGCGGGATGTTCCGCTGAGTGTACGACTCGCGATTCGATCACGCGCCCCGGCCAG
>JBDSIN010000186.1:0-4753 GCA_039917955.1 Candidatus Limnocylindria bacterium | reverse complement strand
CGCTCGCGGCGGTGAGGGCCTCCATCTCCACACCGGTGCGGGCGGTCGCCGCCGCCTCCGCGCGGATCGTCACGAGGCCGGTCGACGCGTCGTGGTCGAGTTCCACGTCAACACGATCGAGGGCGATTGGGTGACAGAGCGGGATCAACTCGGCGGTTCGCTTTGCCGCGGCGATGCCTGCCAGTCGCGCGGTCACGAAGGCGTCGCCCTTGGGGCCCCCTGCGCCAAGCAGCGTCGCGAGCGTGTCCGGGCGCATTCGCACGGTTGCGGACGCGACTGCCCGGCGGGCAGTGATCGGCTTGTCGCCGACATCCACCATCCGTGGGGCGCCGTCAGGGTCGAGGTGCGAGGGGTTCATGACAGCTCTCCGATGAGGAGGGCATCGTACGTCGCCCCTGCGACCGCCGCCGCCTCGCCCTCCGGCACGATGAGCAGGGCGTTCGCCGCGGCGAGTGGGCGCAGCTGGGACGACGACTGACCACCGGTTGCCCGCGCCACCCAGCCACCGTCCTCGACGGCCACCACGACACGCAGGTAGGCACGGCGTGCGGGGTCCTTCCGTAGTGGTTCGCCGCGGAACCGGACCGGCAGGCGCCGCCGGCCTTCACCGGGCATGCCGAGCATGGCGCGGATGAGCGGCCGCGCGAACAGCTCGAAGGTCACCAGGGCGCTCACCGGATTGCCGGGCAGCCCGAGCACTGGCCGACCCGCGACCATGCCGAAGGCCAGCGGCTTCCCGGGTTGGATGGCAATGCGCCAGAAATCGAGCGTGCCGGCACGCTCCAGCACCCCGCGAACATGGTCATAGCGGCCCACGCTCACGCCACCGCTGACCACCAGCAGGTCGGCTCCCGCGGTCGCCACCCCGACCGCCCGCTCAATGGCCGCGGCGTCGTCTCCCACCCGCGCCCGCCCGACCACCTCGCCACCAGCCTCGACCACGGCGGCGGCCAGCAACGGGGTGTTGGCATCGGGGATCTGTCCCGGTCCGAGCGGTACCCCGGGTGCGACCAGCTCGTCACCGGTGGACAGGATGGCGACCTTCGGGCGGCGGCGGACCTCCAGTGATCCGTACCCCATCGACGCGGCGACCCCGATCGATGCCGCGCCGAGCGGCGCCGTGGGCAGCTCAACGCGCTCCCCCGCGCGGGTGTCGTACCCGGCCGCGCGAACATTCGCCGCAATCTCCACGCCGGGTACCTGCACGGTCTCGCCGCGCTCCTCGACGAGCTCGAGGGGCACTACCGCGTCCGCACCCGGGGGAATCGGGGCGCCGGTCAGGATGCGAACCGTGGTCCCGGCTTCCACGCGCGGCAGATCGGCCGCGCCCGCGGCGACCTCTCCGACAAGGCGCAACACACCGGGTGCATCGGCGGCGCGCAGGGCAAAGCCGTCCATCGCCGAATTGGCGAATGGCGGCACGTCGAACACTGCCGTCAGGCCGAATACCGCCGGCACGCGTCCGGCGCATCGGTCCAGGGGGAGGAGTTCGGAGGGCGTCAGGACCGCGTGGGCGAGGATCCGGTAGCGTGCCTCCTCGACGGAGAGCACCTAGACCCCCAGCCGCGTACGCGCCTCGATCAGGCGCAGGATCCCGGCCCGGGTGAGCAGGCCAAGGACCGTGCGGCCTCCGTCGCTGACCACCGGCAGCTGGCTGACCTCACGCTCCTGGAGCAGTTGAAGGGCCGTCACGACCTCTTCGTCCGGCCCGATGGTGGCCAGGTCGGCGAAGCGGGTCATGATGTCCACCACGCGCGCACCCTCCCAGTTCTCGCGCGGGACGCGGCGCACGTCGGAGAGCGTGACGATCCCGTTCAATCCTCCGTCGTCGTGGCGCACGAGGAACGACCGACCAGCTCCCCGCATCAATCGCTCGTTGACCAGGGTGGTCACCGTCTCGTTCGGCGACACCGATGCCGGGTTGATCTCCATCACGTCCCGGGCATGGACCCCCTTCAGCGACTGCTCGATCCCAACCTGCGCCGAGGTCGCCTCCGCAGCGTTCGACAGGAACCAGCCGATGAGTGCCAGCCACACGCCGCTGAACAGGTTGCTTCCGTTGAAGAGCAGGTAGACGCCACCCGCGATGAGCAGATAGCCGAAGCCGCGGCCCACCGCGGCCGCATTGCGGGTCGCCGCGTATCGGTCCCCGCGGAGCCTCCAGAGCAGCGCACGAAGGATCCGGCCGCCGTCCATCGGGAAACCGGGGATCAGGTTGAAGACGCCCAGGGTGAGATTGATGAAGCCGAGCCAGCCCACGATCGCGTTGATGTATTCCTGTTGCACCGCGGTGTCGATCCCCCACAGGGCGGCACCGATGGCCAGGCTGGTGAGCGGACCCGCCGCCGCCATCAGCGCTTCGTCCCGCGGGCGCTTCGCCTCGTCCTCGAGCGCCGTGGCGCCACCGAAGATGAACAGGGTGATGTCGCGTACGCGCAGGCCAAAGCGGCGTGCCACCACGGCATGGCTCAGCTCGTGGGCGAGCACCGAGGAGAAGAAGAGGATCGAGATCACCGCGCCGATCGCCCAGTAGATGGCGGGCTCCCAGCCCGGGAAGGATCGGGGCAGCTCCCCTGCCGCCATCGAGTAGGTGACGATGGCGAAGATCACGAACCACGACGGGTGCAGCCCGATATCGATCCCGAAGACGCGACCGATGCGGATCGATTGACGCATGGAGCGGAGTGTAGCCGAGGGTCAGTCCGTGGCCGCGCGCAGGTCCCGGCGTGCGAGAAGCGCCGCGATCACGGCGCCGGCGACGATGGTCAGGCCAGCGCCGATCGCAGCATCAAACCAGAGAGCTTGGGGAAAGAGCCGGATCAGGTTCGAATCGGCGCTGAACTGCCAGTTGCCCTGCGGGAAGAAGACCAGGTGGAATGCGGTGAAGGCGGTATCGAAGGCGAGCGCGAAGAAAAGTCCCAGCGCCGCCGCCACCACACCGATCAGAGCCGCTCCGATGATGATCAGTCGACCCCGCCGTGGCCGTTCCCGACGCAGCCGCAGGCCGGTGAGCACCAGCGCGATGAGCGCACCGCCCTCCAGCAACAGCAGGTCGCGCACCACGCCACCGACATCGCGCATGTGGCTCCGCTCGGCGGGGTCCAACACGGGCACCTCGCCGCGGAGGCTGACGCTGAAGTCGCCATTGAGGAACAGGTCACCGAGCATCTGCCCGGTCACGCGGTCGACCTCTGCCTGGGTGGTGCCGAGCGAGGCGGGGACGCCCTGACGCCCCTGCTCGATCCCAACGAGCCACGGATTGAACAGCAGAAGTGGCCCCGTAAGCAGGATCGCGAGGCCCGCCGCCAGCGCGAAGGCGAGCCCGAGCAGCGGTGGTGCCTGTCGGTTTTTCGATCCGGGGCGAGGTGTCATCCCAGGGCTACGTGATGACCTTTACCGGCATGCGGCTGGCACCGATCACCATTGACAGGATCCACCCGACGATGGCGACCACGATGGCGCCGAAGAAGGCGGCCCAGAAATCGCTAACCGCGAACCCGAGCCCCAACTGGTCGCTGACCGCGGCGGCAAGCAGGATCATCACCGCGTTGATCACGATCAGGAAGATCCCCAGGGTCATGATGCTGATCGGAAAGGTCAGGATGCGCAGGATCGGGCGGAGGTAGGTGTTCAGCAGGCTGAAGGCCAGCGCCACCAGCAGGAACTTCCACCACTCGCCCACGAAGGTGATGCCTCCCACGACCCAGACGGCTGCATACAGGGCGCCCACGTTGATCAGGATCTGAACGATGCGATCGGTCTTCATGGCCGATAGCCTAGCCGATGCTCATGCCGGCAGCCTGCGTCCGCGGACCCATGCGCCGCGGACCATCGCTGGATGCTGCCGGAAGATCAGGCGGCTGAGCATCTCATCAGGCCCGGTCTCGTGATGGGCGCCCACGCCGGCGATCGGCAGGGTCACATCGGGATCGACCACGATGAAGTCGGCCTCCTTCCTCACCTCGATTGACCCGATCCGGCCGGCCAGCCCGAGCGCCTCAGCGCCGCCGAGGCTTCCCATGCGCAGCCACTCTGCCGGGGTCAGCGGCAGCGCATCGGTCAGACCCGCCGCCCGCAGCGCGTTCTGGGTGTAGGCACCGGCGCGCATCACACCAAAGAGCGACACATCGGGCCCGGCCGCCACGTCCGAGCCGAGGCCCACGCGCACTCCGCCGGCCAGGTAGCGGGCAAGTGGCATCGCGCCGCTGGCCAGGAACAGGTTTGAGCTGGGACAGTGCGCGACAGCAGCGCCTGTCTCGGCCAGCCGCGCCACCTCGCGGTCCGACAGGTGGATGGCGTGAGCCAGGATGGCTCGCGAAGTGAGGCCCGCGGCCCGGTCGTAGACATCGGTGTAGTCGATGGCATCGGGGAAGAGTCGGCGTACCTCGGCCATCTCCTGCCGATCTTCTGCCAGATGCGTCTGCCAATACGCGCCCGACTCTGCGGCGGCCCTGGCCGAGGCGCTCAGCATCTCGGCCGAGCAGCTCAACGCAAAGCGCGGGGTGAACGCGTACTGCAGCCGGCCGTCGTCACGACCGTGCCAGCGGCGGCACAGGTCGGTGGATTGCTCCAGCGACAGCGCCACCACCGCCTCGGGCCGCCGATCGATGTCGTAGCTGAGCCGATCCATCATCACCTTGCCGATCACCGCACGGATGCCGTGCGCCTCGGCCGCCCGGAAGCAACTGTCCATCGAGTCGACCCACAGCGCGCCGTAGGCAACGACGGTGGTCGTACCCGCCGCCGCCATCGC
>JBDSIN010000185.1:0-10414 GCA_039917955.1 Candidatus Limnocylindria bacterium | reverse complement strand
TCGCGGGGCTGCTCCGGCGTGGGCTGCGGAGTCGGCAGGAGTGGCCCCTGACCGCACCCGACGAGGAGAAGCGTCACGACCAGCAGGATCCCTGATCCGCGCAGCGCAGGACCGCGACGGGTCACTCCGCGTCCTCGAGGGCTGCCGCGCGGAGAGAGGCCACGACCGGAGCGAGGTCGCCCTGCTCGCGATACAGGACCGAGCCGGCGACGAAGACTTCGCCGCCGGCCGCATGGGCGGCGCCGATCGTGTCGAGGTTCACGCCGCCATCCACACCGATCGGCAGGTCAAGGCCGCGGCGGTCGATCTCGTCACGCAGAAAGGCCATCCGAGGGAGCACCTCGTGGATGAGCTGCTGGCCGCCCCGGCCCGGATGCACGGTCATCACCAGCAGCAGCTCGATCCGATCGAGGAATGGCAGCACCGCGTCGGCTGCCGTCTCGGGGTTCAGCGCCAGGCCGGCGCCCCGTCCGGCTGCGTGGATCGCGTCGATGACGGCGCCAGGATCGTCATCGGCCTCGACATGGAATGCGATCAGGTCGCTCCCCGCCTCGGCAAATGCCGCGACCTGCGCAAGAGGGCGGCTTACCATCAGGTGCGCGTGGTACGGCACACTGCCGTGCGGCCGCACGGATCGAATCACGTCGGGCCCCATGGTGATGACGTCCACGAAGTGGCCGTCCATGACATCGAAATGCAGCGAGTCACAGCCGGCGTCCAGGGCTCGAACGACCTCGTCACCGAGCCGCGAAAAATCGGCGTTCAGCAGACTGGCACTGATCTGCGGTGGCCCGATACTCATGCCACCGGCACCTCGGTCAGGCGCACGTCGGAGCGACTCGGCAGTTCTCGCCCGGCAAGCTGGGCGTGCAGCTGACCGCATGCCGCCTCGATCTCGCGACCGCGCGTGTCGCGAATGGTGACCGGCACTCCGGCACTGCGCACCGATGCCGCGAAGGCGCTCACGCCAGCCGCCGCGGTCCCGCTCCATCGCGAACCCGGGGTCGGGTTGAGCGGGATCAGGTTGACGTGGCAGAGCCATCCGCCGGCCAGATCCGCTAGGCCGGCTGCCTGTTCCGGCGAGTCGTTCACGCCGTCGATCAGTACGTACTCGAGGCTCACGCGTCGGCCCGTCACATCCGCGAACCGTCGTCCGGCTCCGATGACGGCGGCGATCGGCCACTTGCGGTTGATCGGCACCAGCTCGTCCCGCAGGTCGTCGTTGGCGGCGTGCAGGCTGATCGCCAGGTTGACCTGCGGCAGCTCATCGACCATCCGGTCGATGCCCGGCACCACGCCCGAGGTGCTGACGGTGATGTGGCGGGCGCCGACACCCAGCCGCTGGGGGTCGTTCAGCAGCCGGACGGCTTCGAAGACCCGATCGGCGTTGTTGAGCGGCTCGCCCATCCCCATGAAAACGATGTTGTAGTGCCCGGTACGCGCCCCCGGACGCCAGTCCTGGCCGAGCGCCAGCCACGGCGATCGATGCCAGTGCAGCACCTGGTCGACGATCTCGCCAGGGCTCAGCTGCCGGCCGAAGCCGGCCTGGCCAGTGGCGCAGAACGGACACGCCACCGCGCATCCGGCCTGTGAGCTGATGCAGATCGTCGTCCGCGCGGCCCCTTGGCCGCGAGCCGGGTAGTGCATCAGCACCGACTCGACGCGCTGTCCATCGGCGAGTTGGTGGACCGCTTTGGCGGTTTCTCCGCCGTCGGCGACGAGCACGTGACTGCCGACCACCGACGAGAAGTCGAATGCCGTGCCGAGCTCGTCACGCAGTCCGCGTGGCAGATCGGTCAGGTCTTCGAAGGAGCTCGCAGTGGGCAGGTGCGCGCCGGCCAGCACCTGGCTCGTTCGGTACCCGGGCTCGCCGCGGGCGTCGAGCCACGCGGCGAGCAGGGAGACGTCAACCTCGCTGATGGCGTTGCGAGGCCCGGTCAGGGCCAGATCAGTCACGACGCCCCATGATCAGCATCAGGTAGTACAGGAAGGTGAGGAGGGCGGTCAACGCTGCCGCCACGTAGGTCCAGGCGGCAGCCTTCAGCACGTCCCGCGCGCCGACCTGGCGCTCACCCGACAGGCCCAGGCTGCTGACGTACGCCAGCGCCCTGCCAGACGCCCCGATCTCAACCGGCAGCGTGACGAAGGTGAAGACCACCGCGGCGCCGAAGAAGACCAGGCCGACCAGGGCGAGGTTGAACATGTTGAACCAGAGTCCCGCGATGATCAGCCACGGGGCGAGTCCCGATCCGAGCTGGGCGGCGGGCACGATCGTCTGGCGCACGGTCATCCAGCGATCCCCCTCGCGGTCCTGCGCGGCGTGGCCCACCTCGTGCGCGATCACTGCGGCGGCGGCGACGGACAGTCGTCCTCTCTCATCGGGATACCCGACGGCGCGACGGGCCGGGTCAAAGGCGCCGAGTTGCGCCGTCCCGGCCACGGCCGAACTGACACGCAGCACCTTGCCACGGGGATCGTAGTGATCGGTCAGATTGCCCGGCACCGGCTCGATCTGGACATCGGTGAGGCCCTGTCGATCCAGAAGCCGCCGAGCGAAATCGAAGGCGGACAGGTTGATGCCCGAGTCGACGGCCGACCAGCGGGCGTAGGTGGAGCGGACTCGCCAGGCCGCCCAGCCGGTGATGGCAATGCTCGGAAGCATCACCAGCAGAATGTACGGAAGAAATCCACTCATGACGGTACGTGCTCACCTCCTTGGGAAGCGCGCCGAGTATAGCCGAGCACCTGGCGGAATCAGTGAAGGGCCGATGAAGAAGCCCTATCGGGGGGGGCCGCCGCCCCCAAGCAAGACATGGTCGCGGGGGAGTCCGCGTCGCCACGCGTCGGCGGGCATGGCGGCGCGCCCCTCCGGCTGCACCACGTCGAGCGCGAGCGCGCCCTGGCCGCAGGCAACCCACGGCATCTCCCCGGGGAGCAGCGCACCGATCGGGACCCCCTCCACGCCGGCCACCGGATGGGCAGCGCGCACGTGCAGGCGGCGGCCATCGAGCGTGGTCCATGCTCCGGGCCACGGCTGGAGGGCACGCACCTGGCGGTCGATCGCCTGCGCCGGCTGGCGCCAGTCGACCCATCCGTCCAGGCGCCGGAACGGGCGGATCAGCGTGGCCGAGGCTTCGTCCTGTGGCGTGAGAGTGACCTCGCCTTCTGCCCAGCGCTTCAGCTCGCCGGGCACCACCTCGGCCGCCAGCGCGGCGAGTCGCGCCTCGAGATCGGGGGTCGTCTCCTGGCCGGTGAGCGGGAGCGACCACTGGGCGACGATGGGACCTGCGTCCAGGCTCTCGGTCATCACCATCAGGCTCAGACCCGCCACGGTATCCCCCGCCAGGATGGTGGATGCCACCGGCGCCGCTCCCCGGTGCCGCGGCAGGAGCGACGGATGGACGTTCAGCGGCGGGCGCGGAGCGAGCGCCAGCAGATCGCGTGGGATGAGCTGACCGTACGCGACCAGGAGTAAGCCATCGGGAGCGTAGGAGCGGAGGATCTCGGTCCCCTCGTCCGAGCGCACCCGCCGGGGCGTCTCCACCCGGAGGTCGTGGGCACGGGCCCAGGCAGCTACCGGGGATGGCCGGGTCTCGAGGCCGCGCCCGGCAGGACGATCGGGCTGGCTGATGATCAGCAGCTCGTCGGCGAGGCCCGGCAATCGAGCGAGGAGCGGGACGCCGATGGCGCCGGTGCCCAGAAAGGCGATCCGCCCGATCCCGGCCACTAGATGCGGGCGGTGGCGGCTTCCTCCACCTCGCTCGGTCGTTCGCTGACCCGCACCAACTCCTCGAGCGAGTCGAGGTAGTCGATGTACAGGATCCCGTTGAGATGGTCGATCTCGTGCTGGAGCGCGCGGGCGAACAGCTCCTCGCCCTTCACGCGGAACTCCTTGCCGTGGCGATCGCGCGCCTTGACGGTCACCTTGGCGTGACGCTTCACCTCCGCGACGAAACCGGGGACCGACAGACACCCCTCCCAGTCGACCACCTCGCCGCTGGCCCGCACGATCTGTGGATTGACCAGCTCGGTGATTTCGTCCTCGAGCTCGATGATGGCCACCTGCAGCGGTACGCCGATCTGGTTGGCGGCGAGACCGATCCCGGGGGCATCCCGCATCGTCTTCAGCATGTCGTCAAGAAGGCGATGCAGCGACGCGTCGAAATGCGTCACCTTGCGGGCGCGCTCGCGAAGAATCGGCTCTTCGGCGGTGAGGATCTGGCGAATGACCATGGCCGATATTGTACCGATGGCGCCGGCCGGGACTGCTATAGGAGCGACTCGGGGTCCACGTCGATCGCCACACCGGCCGGGACACGCTCCAGTGCGGCGGCTCGATCCGCCTCCCTCGCCGCGCGGACGACCACCTGGAAGCGCCAGCGTCCCGCTCGTCGAGGAACGTACGAAGGCAGCGGGCCGTGGACATCCACGCCGGGGATCTCCACCGCCGCGGCTGCCTCGCGGCCGCGCGACTCGGCGCGCTCCCGGTTCGGGTCCGCCACCAGCAGGCGCGCGAGATGCGTCGCCGGCGGATAGCCGAGCAGCCTCCGGCGGGCGAGCTCCTCGTCGGCGAACCCATCAACGTCGAGGCGGACCGCGGCGCGAACCGCGTAGTGGTCGGCGGCGTATGTCTGGATGATCACCCGCCCCGGCAGTTCGCCGCGGCCGGCCCTGCCGGCGACCTGCGCCAGGAGCTGGAAGGTCCGCTCGGGGGCCAGGTAGTCGGGCAGGTTGAGAGTCACATCGGCCGTCACCACCGCGGCAAGCGTGACGCCCGGAAGGTCAAGCCCCTTGGCGGCGAGTTGGGTGCCGACCAGGACGTCCACCTCGCCGTCGCGGAACTGGTCGTAGATGAGCTCGAATCCGCGCCGCGCGCCGAGTGTGTCGGAGTCCATGCGCGCCACCCGCAGGTGCGGAAAGCGGGCCCGTACCTCGGCCTCGACGCGCTGGGTGCCTGCACCGAAGTAGCGGATGCGCGAGCTGCCGCAGGTCGGGCAGCGCTCGGGCGGTGCGGAGGTCCGCCCACAGTGATGGCATCGCAGCTGGGCCCCAGCCGAGTGATATACGAACGGCAGGTCGCAGTCGGGACAGCGGAGGCTGGTGCCACAATCCCGACACAGCACGAAGGTCGCCGAGCCGCGCCGGTTCATGAGCAGGATCGCCTGTTCGCGCCCCGGCTGGAGACGCACCAGTGCCTCGCTCAGCGACGCGGAGAAGATGGAGCGATTCCCGGCGGCAAGCTCCGCGCGCAGGTCGACCAGCTCGATGCGTGGCGCACGACCGACCCTCCGCTCGATCAGCCTGACGCGCTCCACCATGCCGCCCCGTGCCCGCGCCAGGGTTGCCACGTCGGGGGTGGCGGTGCCGAGCATCACCCGTGCCCCCGTCAGCAGCCCTCGGCGACGTGCCACCCAGCGTGCGTCGTAGCGCGGGGTGCGATCCGCCTTGTAGCCGCTCTCGTGCGACTCGTCCACCACGATCAGCCGCAGATCGGCGACGGGCGCGAAGACCGCCATGCGCGTCCCGACAACGACACGTGCCCGCCCATCGCGGATGCGCCACCAGGTGTCGTGACGCTCGCCGGGCGCCAGGCCGGAGTGCAGCACTGCCAGTCGATCGCCCACCAGCGCGGCTATCCGGTCCGCGAGTTGCGGCACGAGGGACAGCTCGGGCACCAGCACGATCGCGCCACCTCCGACCGCGATCGTCGCCCCGATCGCCGCCAGGTACACGTCGGTCTTGCCGGCTGCGGCGACTCCCTCGAGCAGGAGCTCGCCTCCCGGAGGGAGCGCCTGAAGCGCGCGGAGCGCTGCCTGCTGCTCGGCGGCCAGCGTATGCCCCCGAGGGGCGCCGCGGGGACGGTGCGCCAACGGGTCACGCTCGACCTGCTCCCAGCCAAGCTCGACCAGGCCGAGGGCCTCGAGGCGACGGGCGGGACCGAGGAGGGCGCCCGGCTGGGAATCCAGGTCGGCGGCGATCTTCGCCAGGGTGCGGGGGACGGCGTCCGCGGCGGCAAGCAGTGACCGCTGCAGCGCACCACGCAGTGAAGCGTGGTCACCGGGGAGGCGCCGAATCGTCCGCGCCCGGCGCGCGCGGAGATCAGGTGGCAGCAGTGACCAGCTCACGCGCAGGGCGCCTGCTCGGCGCAGCCGCTCCGCGGCGGCCGGGCCACCGCGACCCAACACGCGCCGCAACGTCGCATCGTCGATCGTGCCTGCCTCCGACGCGGCTGTCAGCAGCGCTTCGGGGAGTGCGGTCGCATCGACCACCACCCAGCTCCGGCGAAGGCGCGACTCGAGCCCCGGCGGAAGCATCGCGGCCACGGTGGTACCAAGGGGCGAGCGGTAGTAGGCAGCCATCGCTTCGGCCAGGTCGAGAAGGTCCGGGGTCAGCATCGGCTCCGAGACGACGCCTTCGACGTCACGCAGGTCGAGGTCCGCTTCATCATCGGGCGCGCCGGCGAGCAGGTAGCCGAGGGCAAGTCGCCGCCCGTACGGGACCAGGAGCAGCGCGCCCGGGTCCGGCGTGCCGAGCGAAACCGGGAGCCGGTAGCTGAACGCTCGTTCAGGGCGGTCGGCGACGGCCTCGACCGCGACTCGAACCACTCGCGCTTCGGCCGAGGCGGCCTCGTCGGCCACCGCCATCAGACCCGGACGCGCCGGGGAGGCTCGCGCCGGGCCTCGGCCTGGATGATCTCCCAGATGCGCTCGGCCGCAGCCTCCGGATGCCCGGTCTCGTTGACGATCACGTAATCGTAATCGGCGCTGGACGCCATCTCGGTCTCCGCGTTGCGGCGGCGGATCGCCAGGCTCCGCTCGTCCTCCGAGCCGCGGGTCGCCAGCCGGAGGTCGAGGTCCTCGATCGACGGCGGCATGACGAAGATCAGCAGCGCATCCGGGACGAGCGCGCGAACCGACCGGGCCCCCTGCGGATCGATCGTCAGGATGGCATCGCGGCCCGCTGCCAGGATGCCGCGCACCTGGTCGATCGGCGTCCCGTACCACTGCCCGTGGACATCGGCGTGTTCGAGGAGGCCATCGGTATCCCGCAGCCGGTCGAATTCCGCCCCGCCGAGGAAGTGGTAGTGGACCTTGTCCTCTTCACCCTTGCGACGAGCCCGCGTGGTGGCCGTCACGATCGGCACCACCTGTGGCCGATTCCGCGCCAGTTGCGCCACGATGGTGCTCTTCCCCACTCCCGATGGCCCAGAGACGACCACCAGCAGCGGGTTGGGAAAGACGAGTCGCTTTTCCGGCCCTCCGGCGTTGCGCTGCGGCGCCATCAGGGCGCCTCGACCACTGCGGCGCCGATGCCGACCGGGAGGCGGTCGCTGACAATGCCGCAGGCCGCGAGGGCGCCGGTGAGCTCCGGCGGCAGCTCGCTCCAGGCGCGGATCGACCGGCCGTCGACCGGGCGACGCACCGTGAGGCCTGCCGCGTGCAGGAACTGCCGGCCCAGTCCACCGGGGCCCACGCCGCCGCCGTAGCGCATGTCACCGGCGATCGGCAGGCCCAGGAAGGCCAGGTGCGCTCGCAGCTGGTGTGTTCGACCGGTCCGGGGTCGCAGCAGCAGCAGGGTGTAGCCACTCCCGCTGGCGAGCGCCTCGTAGTCGGTGACCGCCTCCCGGCCGCCCGCGACGACCGCCATTCGCTGACGATCCCTGGGGTCGCGGCCGACGGGAGCTTCGATCCTGCCGCGCGGTGCGGGGGCGGCGCCGCGCACGAGCGCCAGGTATTCCTTCTCGATGGTCCGTTCGCCGAACTGTTGCATCAGGCTCGCCTGGGCGGCATCGGTCTTTGCCACCATCAGCAGACCGGAGGTCTCCTTGTCGAGCCGATGCACGATCCCCGGTCTCCCGACGCCGGCGATCGACCCGAGCGCCTCGCCGCGCTCCGCTGCCCGGCCGAGGAGCGCGTGCACGAGAGTGCCGGTGGCATGACCTGCGCTCGGGTGCACGACCAGTCCGGCGGGCTTGTCCACGATCAGCATCGTGTCGTCTTCATAGGCGATGCGCAGGGGAATCGACTCCGGAACGAGCGTCTCGTCGGGCGGTGCCGAGAGAGTCACGCTGAGCAGCTCACCGCCCCGCAGGCGATCCGACGCGCGGGCGCGATGCCCATCGACCAGGGCGCGTCCATCGGAGATCAGCCGCTGGGCATGCGCCCGGCTGATCCCCGCCAGGGCGCTGGCCGCCAGGTCGAAGCGGCCGGGCGTGGCAGACCCGCTGACGACGCGCTCCTCAAGAGCGGGCGGACCTCCGCTCACGCGGGGACCTCTCGCCGGTCCGGATCGGCCAAGAAGAGGTAGATCACGAGCGCGCCGATCCCCAGCACGATCGAGGAATCGGCGACGTTGAAGGCCGGAAAGCGCAGGTCGCCCACGCCGACGGAAACGAAATCGGTGACGTACCCGAGCCGAAGGCGGTCGATGAAATTGCCCAGCGTTCCACCGAGCACGACGCCCAGCACGCCGTGGAGCCAGCCCGCTCGCTCCCGGAACGTTCGATGGAAGTAGACGACCATCCCCAGCGCGACGACAGTGACGGCGATGAAGAGCAGGTTTCCCCCCTGGAAGAGGCTGAATGCGGCACCGCGGTTCTGGGCGTGCCAGAGTTGCACCAGGTCTCCGATCACGGGCGCTCGCTCCCCCACCTCCAGGTTCGCGACGACGAGTGCCTTGGTCGCCTGGTCGGCGAGGATGATCCCGGCGGCGACCAGCAGCAGGATCACCGGGCGGGCGCGACCGCCGGCTGGCGGCGCCTCATCGGTCATGAGCCGATGGTACGCGATGGGGCCGCCTCAGGCGCGCCGGACCGCCAGGCGAAGCACTCCCCCGTCGACATCCATCTCCTCGACCAGGTCGGCGTTCGGAAGTGCGGCGGCGGCGGCGATCTCCATGGCGGTCGCCAGCGTCTCGTCTGCCAGCCAGTCGCGATGCGCGAGCAGCCGCGCGACCGAGCCCTCGTCCCCGCCAATGGCCACCGCGATCCGGTCGGCGACGTCGTAGCCAGCCGCTTTGCGCATGTTCTGCAAACGGTGGGCAACCTCGCGCGCAAGTCCCTCCGCCTCCAACTGGGGTGTGAGCCGGGTATCGAGCGCAACGAGCAGATCGCCATCCTCCGCCACCTCCAGGCCCGCCCGGGCGCGGCCCGTGAGCCGGAACGCATCGGCCTCCAGCGTCACGCCGCCGACCTCGGCTCGCCCATCGTCGAGCAGCAGCCAGTCACCGGAGCGGGCGCCGGCCATCACCGCCCCCACCGCCGCGCCGTGGCGCGGACCGATGACCGGCAGGAGCGGATAGAGGGTGCGCTCGACCAGCTCTGACTCGTCGCCGAGCACTTCCAGCGCGTGAGCGTTGAGTTCCTCGAGTACTTCGGCGACCAGCTCCGCGGCGATCACGGGGTCGCTCGCGAGGGAGCCGGCGGCGGAGGCCGGCAGCTTCACGCGCACCGCCGCCAGCGGCTGGCGGGTCCGCAGGCCCGACGCGGCACGCGCAGTTCTACCAAGCGCCACGACGCGCCGCGCCAGGCTGACTGCGGCGTCCACATCGGGGGCGGCCCTCCCGGCAACGCGCTCGGGGAAGTCGGTGAGGTGCACGCTGTCGGGTGCGTCGGCATCGACCGCCGCCACCAGGTTCCGCCAGATCGCGTCGGAAAGATGCGGGACGAACGGAGCCATCACCCGCACCAGCGTCGCGAGCGCTTCGTGCAGGGTTGCGTAGGCGGCGCGCTTGTCCGCATCGAGCTCGCCCTTCCAGAAGCGCCGCCGGTTGCGGCGCACGTACCAGTTCGAGAGGTCCTCGACGAACGCCTCGATGACGCGCGCGGCGGCCGCGGCATCGTACCCATCGAGCGTCGATCTGACGCTGCCCACCAGGGCGTCGAGGCGTGACAGGAGCCATCGGTCGAGCAGGGTCCGCGGCGCATCTCGATCGGCCTCCGATGGGGTCCAGCCGTCGATACGCGCGTACGTCACCAGGAAGCCGTAGCTGTTCCAGAGCGGCAGGAAGAAGCGGCGCACGACGTCGTGCCCGGGGCCGTAACCGAAGTTCAGGTTGACCGCCGGGTTGGCCGCCGCATACATCCAGCGCATCACATCGGCGCCGATCTCCTCGGCAGCATCGTCGAACCAGATCGCGTTGCCCTTGCTCTTGTGCATCTCCTCGCCGTGCTCGTCGTGCACGAGCGCGTAGCCGAACAGCGTGCGCATCGGCGGCTCGTCGGTGATGACGGTGGACATCGTCAGCAGCGCGTAGAACCAGTTCCGGAACTGACCGGGGAATGACTCGGTCACGAAGTCGGCGGGGAACCATTGCGCCCACGAATCGCGGTCGTGGTTCCAGTCGAGGGTGCTGAAGGCGACGATGCCTGCGTCGAGCCACGGGTTGCCGACATCGGAGATCCTGCGGGTCGCCT